>JAYQWI020000945.1:0-14970 GCA_035871815.2 Candidatus Parabeggiatoa communis | reverse complement strand
GCGATGCGGTATAACGTTTATGTGGTGACGGCGCGGGAGTTTGTGGAACAGTTGTATGCGGCTCTGGTTAATGGTTATTCGTTTGGGGAGGCGGTGAGTTTGGGGCGTAAGCATTTGCGGGCTAATCCGTTGCGGGAGGTTGTGACTCAGCCGTTGCCGTTGCAGGATTGGTTAGTGCCGGTGGTGTATGAGGCGGCGGAGATTAAGTTGTTTCCTGCTCCAAACCCAGAAGCTGATGATGAATTTGTTTTTGAGTCCAATAAAAAAAGTGCGATATATGAAATATTGGCTGATTTGCCAAATCGTCCGGATGCTGGTTTTATTGGTCGTGATGAGACGTTGTTGGCTTTGGATCGGGTATTTGATCGGGATAAAGTGGTGTTATTACATGCTTATGCTGGAAGTGGGAAGACGACGACGGCGGTAGAGTTTGCGCGGTGGTATCAGATGACGGGTGGCGTGAAGGGCCCCGTATTATTTTCCAGTTTTGAGACTTATAAACCATTATCTCAAGTATTAGGAGATTTTGGGCAAGCGTTTGCGGCGATGTTGGAACAATCTGGCATTAATTGGTCAGCCATTGTCGATTTGGCGCAACGACGTGATGTGGCGTTACAGGTTTTACAACAAATCCCGGTATTGTGGATTTGGGATAATGTGGAGCCGGTAACCGGTTTTCCAACCGGGAGTGAGTCGGCTTGGCGTGTTGAGGAACAGCAAGAATTGGTGGATTTTTTGCGAGCGGCTCAGGACACGCAAGCAAAATTTTTGTTGACTTCGCGGCGGGATGAATTGGCTTGGTTGGGTAATTTGCCGACGCGGGTTAAGGTACCAGCGATGCCACACACAGAGCGAGCGCAATTTGCTAAGGCGTTAGCGGAAAAATATAATCGGCGGACTTCTGCTATGGGTGCGTGGAAACCTTTGTTGGATTTTAGTCAAGGTAATCCGTTGACGATTACCGTGTTAGTTGGGCAAGCGTTGCGAGATGGTTTGGCGAGTAAGGAACAAGTATTGGCTTTTGTGGAAAAGTTGCAAACCGGCGAAAAAGCTTTTGCCGATGAAGAAAGTGAGGGGCGGAGTAAATCGTTAGGGGCTTCGCTGAGTTATGGGTTTGATAATGCTTTTTCGGAGGTTGAGCGGAAGCAGTTGGCGGTGTTGCATTTTTTTCAGGGGTTTGTGGATGTTGATGCGTTGCGTTATATGGGTGATCCTGAAATTGGTAACTTGCCAGAATTACAAGACTTGACTCGTGAAAGTGGCATTAAGTTATTAAACCGTGCTGCCGAAATAGGTTTACTCACCGAACATGGTAACGGTTTTTATAGTATTCACCCCGCTTTGCCTTGGTATTTTAAGCAGTTATTTGATAGTTCATTTGAGAAAACCCAAGCGGCAACCCGGGCTTTTGTTGAGGCGATGGGGGAATTGGGGAATCACTATTTTTGGGAATATGAAGGTGGCAATAGCGATGTCATTGGCATGCTGACAGCCGAAGAAGCCAATCTGCTGTATGCTCGCCGTTTGGCACACGCTTCTGGTTGGTGGAATGGTGTCATCAATATTATGCAGGGTTTACGCTCACTTTATGGTCACACTGGTCGCCGTACTGAATGGGCCAGTTTGGTAGAAGAGATTGTGCCAGATTTTGTGGATACTACGACTGATAAGCCTTTGTCTGGGCGAAAAAAACAATGGACTCTAGTAAGTGGATATCGTTTACAAATTTTCCAAGAAAAACGTCAATGGTTTAAAGCAGAACAACTATGGCAGGTTTTGGTAGAGCAACACAGGCAAGATGCAGCACCGTTTTTGGATAATCCTTCAGTAAGTAGTGGGTATAATCGTAGTATAATCCGGAATCTGGCAGCTTCTCTGCATGGATTAGGAGAAATTCAGCGAGAATGTCAGCAACCCGACTGTGTAAAAGCTTATGAAGAATCACTGAAATTAGCGGAGCAAATTGATGATCAAGCGGGAGCGGCTAGTTGTGCCTTCAACATTGGTCATGCCTACAATGACCTTTCCACTCTCCGCAACTTAGAGCAAGCTGCACACTGGTATCAACGGAGTTTGGAATTGAGAAGTGAGAATGACCAACAAGGACGTGGTGGATGTTTAGCTCAACTCGGCTCAGTCGCTTATGAACGCTTTGAAGAAGCCCGCACCATTAACCAGTCAAAAGAAATATTATTGCAGCATGTCAATGAAGCAGTTAAATATTATCAGGACGCATTGAAGTTGTTGCCGGATAATGCGGTGAATGATTTGGCGGTGGTTCATAATCAGCTTGGGAATATCTATGATGATGTGGGTGACTTAGAACAAGCGATGTCTCATTATCCTAAGTCTATTCATTATTTTGAAACGGCAGGTGATATTTACCACGCTGGTGGAAGTCGTCGTAATGTTGCAGCTGCCCTTGTTGATGCTAACCGCCTCCCCGATGCACTGGAATATGCCCGGGCTGCCCTGCGTAATTTTCAAAGTTTTCCACAAGGGGCGGAGGAGGAGATACAGAGGACGGAGGGGTTGATTGAGAAGATTTTGAATTTGATTTAGTACAACGGATTAGCGGTATCAACGGATTTTTTAACTTAACTTATTTTTATAATCCGTTAATACCGTCAATCCGCTGTACTAAACCTGATTATCCTTACATCCGTGTAATCCTGTTCAAATTTTATCCTTTATTTATATACAATCCTTGTAGTTATTGTGGGTTTTTAATAGGTTGTTTGCTTTTCCCACTCAAGTCACAATATTGCGTGTCAAATGTTGACTCAACGCAATTAACAAACGTTGATGACGTTCAGGTGCAATATAACCAATAGTTCCAGCGATATGTTGACTGGGTAAAACAGCAAGAAAGCTAAGTCGTATCAATGATTCGAGATGAAGCCGCTTGATGAAAAATCAGTATCATCAGGAGAAATAATTTCATCAAAATCCTTCACATAATGCTGTAATTGCGTACTTATACCGCAAACAAGCAAATCATTGTAAGGTGGTAGGCAACGTAAAACAACTGCCGGTCGATTTTTAACTTGCCCATCAGTTTGAGTGATTGGCGTAAGGACAATATTACCTTCTTTCATAATCAGAATTAGCCTCAATTATTAAATCCAAGGAATACTCAGGTTCATTTTCACCATAAGCGTTTTCTAATCCTGCCATCGCCAATTGCGTCCAATCACTTTCCATAAGATTTTTATGATTTTCATAATTTTCATAATTTTCATAATTTTCATCTGGTTTTGGCAAAATGGTAATGATTAGTTTAGTACCCGGTTCCATATTAACCGGTTTATCTAAACGAATTTGTAGTCCATCAAAATGTGCCGGTATGGCGACATAACTCATTTTAAATAACTCCTTTTCAGTTATCAGTTATAATTAGTATGTCTAATAAAATTAATGATATATTAATGAATATAAAGATGCAATGCCCTAACAGAAAACGGCAGCTATCAGTTTGGCCCAACACTTTTTTTCAACACAGAGAACACAGAGAACACAGAGAACACAGAGAGTAAGTCTATGATCTTTGCTCGGCGGTATTGCGATAGGGGTAACGACTAATACGGTTTATGATTTAATAAAAAGTACCGTAATCAATCTCCCAACCGTGCAAAAGACACTAACGCAAACTTTGCCAGAACGCACTGAGTTTGTCGATATTCAACAAATTGAGCAACCCGATGGTACCACGTTGTTAATTGTCATTATGAAAGAGCATTAGCCAAAATGCCTTGCAATAATAATGGTGGGCAATAACATTACCCACCCTACAAGAAATCATGCCCAAACTTCATCTCAAACGTGGTGGGCCATAAAAAGACATTACCCACCCTACAAGAAATCATGCCGTCATATCAAACGTGGTGGGCAATAACATTACCCAACCTACAAGAAATCATGCCGTCATATCAAACGTAGGGTAGGCTTTGGTGTTGCCCACCAAAATGCATGATTAGGATTTGCAGTCTTAATTTGATTACCTGATGATATAATAGATCTTGTCAAGGGCATATTTCTTTTTAACTTTGGAGGTTTTTGCAATGTCTTTTAGTGAATATAAAGGATACTCAACTGATCAGTTAGAAAAAATTTTTAAAGTGCAAACGGCTAGGGGCAACTTGTTTGAAAACTTAAAACTAAGTCACAAAGCGTACCCTGAAACTCAAAAAGCTGTCGATGAAATCAAGTCTCGTTTTGCCTTAAATGAGGACACTAATGAAGCTACAAGAAGTCACCTTTTGATAACGCCGGTATTATTAAATACTTGCGTCGTAAAAGATGTGGGTGCTTTTTTCGAGCCACCGATTAATCTTGAACTTTCAATAACACCCTATTTACCGCATCAGTTAAACGGTAAGTATGATTGCGCTTTGAGTTTACATGCTTATAAATTTGTAACCCCTATCATATCAATTGTTGAAGTGAAACCGGCACAAATAGGCAAAGGTATCGGTCAGTGTCTGGCTGAAATGTACGCGACGCTAAAAGTATTTGAACAAAGCAAGGTGTACGGCATCATAACGGATGGTGTTGAGTGGGAGTTTTATTTACTGGAAAATTCGGTATTGACTGCCGATAGAAAAGGTTGTTATATCAGTGATGTTTCCGGCATCATAGATAGGATAGGTTATATAGCGGATAGATTTAAGAACAAAATTGATTTTGCTTCGGCCTGATTTTCAAACAAAATTGATTTTCGCGAAGGCCCGATTGGAGTGCAAAATTGACTGAAAGCAAAAGTCAGGTGGTGGTTTTTAATATAAATGACTTTAGCCATTCTGAAGAAACAGAGAGCATAGATAGGCCTTCAAAGAAACATAGCTTAGCCCAGACTAATTTGACTATTTTGTTTGGGAATGATGAGCGGTTCACACCTTTTGTTGAATTAAGTTTAGATGCGACTGCAATTGATTTAAGCCAGTTTGATCTAAAAGCGAAAGATGAATTGGTACCCGATATCAGTGTTTACCTTGAACCACCGCTTGATCAAGAGGATGTTTTGGCTGTTGATGAAATGCGCGTGACTAAAATACCTGATTTAGCGATTGAGGTGCTTTCTCCAAAGCAGGCGATTACAGATTTATTGGCTAAGATTAAGGCCTATTTCGCGCTTGGGGTTAGAAGTTGTTGGTTAGTGATGCCTTCTGTGGAGGTGATTAATATTTATTCGCAAGGTGAAAAACAAACGTTTGATATGAATGATACAGAGGTTATTGATAAAGTGCTTGATGTTCATTTGCCTATTGCTAAGGTATTTAGGATGGGGTGAGAGTTGGCTTTTTCCTTCGTTTCGACGCGATGCTTCGCGTCTCCGTTTGGTTAGAGACGCGAGGCATCGCGTCTCTACAGCCTCCCCTATTGCTAAGGTATTTAGGATGGGTTAAGAGTTGGCTTTTTCCTTCGTAGAGACGCGATGCTTCGCGTCTCCGAGTGGATAAGGCGTAAACCGTCATCCACCTTATACTGTTCACCGTTATAATTTTCGTATTTGGTTTTGAGCCACCACCTGACTTGAGCTATGTCTGTTAATAATCGCGATCTTATGACAATGTTAAGTCTATATGAAATTTGTTTATAGTGTATGACGCTTCTTATTTCGGTACAGGCAGACCCATTTTATCGAAAGGCAAATAATTAAAGTAATATTTACAGTTCATTTCTATAATGTAGTCCAAGGTATCCTTGTATTTATCGTCTTTAAACCAGTTATTTAGTATGTATATAAATTCTACTTCATAATTCAAAGGGGAAAAGAGCCTCTTATATTGTCTAAGTTTGAAACCACAAGTTTGCAATTTTTCATCAACACTACCTGGAACTTGTTGGAACTTTATCTCAAGAATAAAAACCGTATTTTCCTTTATTATATAAACGGCATCATCCGGCAATAACTTTTTTGACAATATCTTTTTCCAGTCAACATTTCTACTTTTTAAAAACTTATACAGTTCGTGCTTTTTATATGAAGTAGCAACTAAGTCTTTTTTAAAATAAATGCCTTCCCCAATATCCAAGTTTTCAACATGGTAATCATTTACTTGATCATTTAGAAACGTGCAAAGATCTACTTTATCTTCAAAAATGATTCCGGTTTGCGTATTAGCACCACCTACTCCATTTTTTATCATTTATTGATACTCAACAATTCGTTATCAGCAGTTCTGTTAATTGCCCTCTTTTAGAAGCATTAGCGTTAATACTTCTTTTTGCTAGCACTCTATCTATTTTGAACTTCTCATATAAATCATCAAAAAAATTATCTTTATGATTGTTTCCTTTCACATCAGAATTACTCAATATCCATTGACAGTTCAATGAATCCAGAGTATCACAAAAATTTTTAAGCCGTATTTGCTCCTTATCGTCAAATATATCTTTTGCATACGAATTAAAACTTGATGTTTCACTCAACGGCTTATATGGCGGATCTAAATAAAAACAAGTCTGATTTTCCACACAAGAAATAGTCTGTTCAAAATCACCATCTAATATTAGAACCTTTTTTAAGGATTGACTAACAAGACTTAGATTTTCATCATCACAAATCAAAGGTTTTTTATAACTACCAATAGGCACATTAAACAGGTTTTTTTTATTGACTCTGTAGAGTCCATTAAAACAAGTTTTGTTTAGAAAAATAAATAACGCGGCCTGAATAAAAACATTTGACACTCGTGAATTAAATAACTTTCTTTTTGAATAATAATAAACCTTCTTTTCCTCTTCTTTCTCAGACAGGGAGTGATACTCCTTTTCCCAGCCCTTTAGTAATTGAATAACCTCTTCAACTGACTCAGTTATAACCTTATAAGTGTTTATCAAATCAGTATTGACATCATTTATAACCGCTTTTTTTAGATTTGGATAATTATTTAAAACCCAAAATAAAACAGCACCACTACCAACAAATGGTTCTATATAAATAAAAGTATCCTCTTTTTCGTATGGGAACTTAGAGCTTATTGATTTTAAGAGTTGTGTTTTACCACCGGCCCATTTAAGAAATGGTTTGGGTTGTCTACTATTCATTTTATATCCATTACTTTAGTTATCTAAATCGGAGCCTAAAATTAGGTTTTATACCTTTTTTTAGTAGCATATCATACCACATTTACCATTTACTAGAATATACAGAAGATAACTTAACAAAAAGCGAGGACTTACGCATTGACAGATTTAAACTTTTATGTTCTCGCTTAAAGACCAAGTGATTGTAACTGATAACTCAATTTCACACTAAAGTTTCGCGCAACTTTTGCGTGATAATTCGATTTTTAACCCTTTTTATATTATGTCATATTATTGATAAGGTAACTCCAAAAAATTAAAATACCCACACCTTTAATCAATCTTCTTTCATTCTCTGCGGCTCTGCGGCTCTGCGTGAGCAGACAGTTTGTGAATATTGACATAAAATCAAGATGATACGAAGTTCAGCGTAGCTAAATAAACACTTCAAAAAAAATCACAGTGAATACCCAAGGGCTAAGCCCCTATTTCTTATTTCTCTTTTTTCATTCATTTTTAATCTTATGGCAATCATACGTCAAGTGGCTCAATTAGGCCATCCTGTTTTAAGAAATCAAGCGGTTAAAGTGGAAGAAATCAACGATCCAACCATTCAGTCTTTGATTGATGATATGTTGGTGACGGTTTCAGAATCGAATGGGGTGGGCATTGCCGCGCCGCAGGTTTATGAATCGGTGCAGATATTTATTATGGCTTCGTTTCCTAATTCAAGATATCCTAACGCGCCTGAAATGGAACCGACGGCGATTATTAATCCCGAAATACTCTGGTGTTCTGAGGAACGCGAGAAAGATTGGGAAGGCTGTTTGAGTGTGCCCGGTATACGGGGATTGGTGCCCAGGCATAAGGAGATCAGGGTGAGATATACCATCAGAGATGGCCGCCAAACAGAAGAGACTTTCTGCGACTTTTTGGCGCGTATTTTCCAACATGAATATGATCATCTCAAAGGGATTTCTTTTCTTGATCGCATGGAAACGACTCAAGAGATTATCACTGATAAAGTGTTTCAAAAACTCATAAAACAAAAGTAGCAATCTGGGTTTTAGATGGTTCAGAAAAAGAATTTGAGTCCTTTTGACGTGTTCGCCCTTTTACCGTAATTATCTCTCTTAAATACTATAGAATAGAACGCTTTAGCAAACAAAACATTTGTTGAATCTTAAACCTTAATCTTAATTCTTAATGGTTCATGAAAGAAAACATGCCTTCTCAATTATTTATTTTGTTCCGAAAAATCATTGTTCTTATTGAGACAATCAGTGAATGGAGCGGCCGTTTGATCGCTTGGTTAGTGCTGCTTATGGTACTGATTATTGTTTATCAAGTCAGTATGGTGGCCTTGTTTTCTATCGGTTCTGTCGCGTTGCAAGAATTGCAATGGCATCTATTTGCTTTAGTGTTTTTATTTGGTGCGGCTTATACTTTGAAACATGATGAGCATGTGCGAATAGATATTGTCTACCAAAGTCGTTGGATGGATGATAAACGACGCGCTTGGGTTAATCTGATCGGCGGGTTTCTCTTTTTAGTGCCATTTTGTTTAGTCGTGCTCGTCGCTTCATGGCCGTTTGTTTATAACGCTTTCATTTATGGAGAAGGTTCGCCTGATCCAGGTGGTTTGCCTTATCGTTTTGTGCTTAAAGGGGCCATTCCGATAGGATTTGCGTTATTGATGTTACAAGGCATCGCGAATAGTTTAAGCAGCTTGTTGTATTTATTAGATTCTCAAGAGGATAAATTGTAATGGCATTTTTGATGAGCATGGAAGTGTGGGCACTGGTGATGTTTGCCGTGCTGATGTTCACCTTATTCTTAGGCTATCCCGTTGCATTCACTTTAGGCGTTGTCTCGCTACTGTTTGGCATGATTTTTCTGGGCCTCCCCTTTTTTAATTTGCTCCCCATGCGAATTTGGGGAATCATGACTAATTTTACATTGTTGGCAGTACCCTTATTTGTTTTCATGGGGATCATCTTGGAAAAGTCTGGCTTGGCCGAGGATTTGCTAGAAACAATGGGACTATTATTTGGGCCATTGCGGGGCGGGTTAGCTTTATCCATTGTGTTCGTGGGTGCATTATTAGCAGCAACCACAGGCGTTGTAGGTGCGACGGTGGTCACAATGGGTATCATCGCGCTCCCTTCTCTGTTAAAAAAGGGTTATGCCCCGGCCTTTGCCACCGGCATCATTGCCACTTCGGGCACATTAGGACAGATCATCCCCCCTAGCATCGTTTTGATTTTATTGGGTGATATGGTTGGTGTGCCAGTGGGCCGTTTATTCCTCGCGGCGGTGGTGCCCGGTATCTTATTGATTATGCTCTATATTTTATATATTGCCTGGAAAGCGTGGCGCGATCCGCATAGTGCCCCCGCTTTGGCGAGCGATACGCATAATTGGGATAAACGCTTTTTGATGCGTATTATAAAAAGCTTATTACCTGCATTGCTATTAATTATGGCCGTATTAGGCAGTATATTTTTTGGCATCGCTACCCCCACAGAATCAGGGGCATTCGGCGCGATAGGGGCCTTATTATTGGCTTTATTGCATAAGCGTTTGACTTTACACAATTTGCAAGAAGCCATGCAACAAACCACGCGCTTGACAAGCATGGTATTCTTGATTTTGATTGGCGCAACCGCTTTTGGTTTAGTCTTTCGCGGCATGGGCGGCGATCAACTCGTGCATGATATTTTGACTCAAGTGCCCGGTGACAAATGGGGATTTATAGTGGTAAGCCTCTTGCTCATTTTTGTTTTAGGGTTTTTTCTCGACTTTCTCGAAATTTGTTTTATCGTCGTGCCGATACTCACGCCGATTGCCGAACATTTTGGAATAGATTTACTTTGGTTTGCTATCCTTATTGCCGTCAATTTACAAACCTCTTTTTTAACGCCGCCATTTGGCTTTTCACTGTTTTATCTCAAAGCGGTTGCCCCCTCCACCATGCCTATAGGTGTCATTTATCAAGGTATCGTACCCTTTGTGATTTTGCAGCTATTCGGCCTGATACTGCTAACGCTTTTTCCACAAATCACGTTATGGTTACCTAATTTAATTGATAACGGCTTCAATCTGTAATTATAAATAGCGAATAGCGAATAGCGAAAAACGTGTTTTAATGACACAGCTGGCCTTTGAGTTTAGTTCTCTGTGATTTGCGATTTATGCCTTGATTTCAAAGGTTTGAACGATGAATATGACTCAAGGTTATCCCAACTTATTCGTTTATTTCCTAATTCGTTGTACTATATATTTAATTAAGCCGCGTATAATTTATCAACAGATTTCAAAAAAGTCTTCTCGAATAGCATGGTTTGCATCATTTTTCACGGGCTATTCATTTTTCTAATTCATTTTTCATTTTTCATAGGAGTAAGTCATTTCAATGGCACAAGAACGCACCTTATCAATTATCAAACCCGATGCTGTGGCTAAAAATGTGATTGGCAACATTTACTCGCGTTTTGAAAAAGCCGGTTTACGCATTATCGCGTCCAAAATGCTGCATTTAACCCGTGAACAGGCAGAAGGTTTCTACGCGGTACACAAAGAACGCCCCTTTTTCGGGGAATTAGTAGACTTTATGATAACCGGCCCCGTCATGGTACAAGCGCTTGAAGGGGAAAATGCCATCAGCATCAACCGTGATTTGATGGGTGCCACCGATCCCAAAAAAGCAGCGCCTGGAACAATACGGGCTGATTTTGCACAAACCGTTGACGAAAATGCCGTACATGGCTCTGATGCCCCAGAGACAGCGAAAACCGAAATCGCCTTTTTCTTCAACGATGCCGAGATTTGTCCACGCACCCGGTAATCAGTTATCAGTTATCAGTTATCAGTTGTCAATTACACCATAAGGGCGAACACACAAGAAGGGCGAACACACAAGAAGGGCCCCTTGTCGTTCAAATTATTTAGGCAATGTCTGCTCACGCAGAGCCGCAGAGCCGCCGAGAATGAAAGAAGATTGATTAAAGGTGTGGGTATTTTAATTTTTTGGAGTTACCTGAGGAACAAAAACACATACCCATCCTACGGAACAAATCCTTTATTATAAACAATCCTTGTAGTTATATGTTGTAGTTATATGAGACAGATGATAATTGAAAAAGGAAAAAAGGATAAATCCATTTCACGCCAAAGTTTTTGCGCGCAAAAGCTTTGGGGTATAAATATTATATACAATCCTTGTCGTTATGGTTTACGCTTTGAGAATTTATGGATTGCTATCGGTTGGGCTTTGGTTGCTTTGGTGATTGTGGCTTCTTTGATGGCGGCACCGAAGCCGATTCAATCCATTTCTCTTTTTCATGGCGATAAACTGGCGCATGTTATGACCTATTTTGTTTTGATGGGCTGGTTTGCTCAGATTTATCACGCGCCTCGCCAACGTTTTCACTATTTGATCGGCTTTGTGTTGTTGGGGGTGCTTTTGGAATTGTTGCAGGGTTTAGGGGGAATCAGGCAGGGGGATTGGCTTGATATGGTGGCTAACAGTGTCGGGGTGGTGTTGGCTTGGCAGTTAACGAAAGGGCATTTTGCTGATCTTTTGGCCTCTTTTGAGCAAAAAGTGTTGCGGTGAGAGGGGATGGGATGTATAGGGCAACCCTTGTGGTTGCCCTTATTAAAATGAATTGCAAATCTATATCAAATTTAACATTTCATTACAAGACAAACTATTTTCCAAAAAAACTATTTTCCAAAAAAATTCTTGATTTTCCCAAATAAACCCGGTTTTGGCTCAGTAGCGCCTGGATTTAGTCGTTCAATGCCCATGGCTCTGAGGACATATTTTTCATATAGGGGCTCTGAACTGCCTGTTTTCATTTTACGTATGAAATATTTTTCAAAGGCGATTTTGGCTAAGTGTACCCATTTGCCTTTTTTGGCCCAAGTGAGATTGCGGGGCGGTATTTGTGGCATGGCGACAAAGGCGGCTCCGGTATCGCCCATATCGGCGAGACATATTGCATTCCAGGTGCCGGTTTCTGCCGGTTTTTCGCCGTTGATTTCATCACGAATGTTATGCACGATGGCTGTTACCATGGATTCGATCATGTAGCCGGTTTTCGGTGTGCCTGTGGGAACGGGGGTGATTTCAACGGGTGGTATGGCAATACAAACACCTGCGGCATAAATGTTGGGATAGGTTGGGCTACGTTGGTAATCATCCACTATGACAAATCCGCGTGGATTACATAAGCCTTTGACTTCGGCAACGGGATCAACCCCTTTAAAAGCGGGTAACATCATGGAGTAGTTAAATGCCTTTTCATGTTGTTTAATGACTTCACCGTTATCGTTGTGTTCGTCAATAAACATTTTGCCTTGTTCAACTTTGATGATTTTGGCATTGCTGATCCAGTTGATATGGCGATGGCGCAGTTCTGATTCCAACATACCTTTGGTATCGCCGACGCCGCCTAATCCTAAGTGACCGATATAGGGCTCACAGGTGATATAAGTCATTGGGATTTTGTCACGACGTTTGGCTTTACTCAGGAATGTATCGACATTCGTCACAAATTCGTATGCTGGGCCAAAACAACTGGCACCTTGAACGGCCCCGATAATGACTTCACCGGGATTGTCTAGCAGTTGTTGATAGCCTTCATAAGCTTTTTCGGCATGATCGATGGTGCAAATCGAATGCGTAAAGGCATTAGGGCCTGTACCGGGTACTTCATCAAAGGCCAATTTGGGGCCGGTGGCTATGATGAGGTAATCGTAATCAACGGTATTGCCGGTGTGTAACACTAAGCGGTTTTTGTCGGCCTCAATTCGGGTGACTGTGGCCGGTATGAATTCGATTTTCTTTTTCTTAAGGTAGGGGGCAATTGGAAAGGTGATATCCTTGCGCTTACGCCAACCGACACCTACCCAAGGATTGGATGGAATAAATTGAAAATACTCTGAGGAATTGATAACGGTTACGTCATGTTTTTTCCCCAATTCGGCTTTCATTTCATAAGCTGCGGGCATTCCGCCCGTGCCTGCACCTAAGATAACAACATGTGCCATTTGGAATTCCTCTCTATGTTCTTGTATCCTGCCCTTTATTAATTTGGACTATCAAAGAAGGGTTCGATCTAAAACCAATCTCACGCTTTGGGAGCAAAGGGGTGTGAGATTAAAAATGCCACCCTTTTTGAAATTATTTTTCTTAAAATCTATAGGAAAGATTATTATATAAGTATTTTGGGTTGGATTGCAATCTGGGTAATGATTTGATTTTTAATATAGATAGAACACTGATTTGATTGATTTAACTGATATCCGTTGATCAGATCATTACTCTTCACAGCATTACCATACGCTAACCCCTTCTGGCAAGACTGATGTCAAAAATGCAAGTCAAAACAAAATTAATAGGCTTTCAAAATTGCAAAATGCTATTTTTAGTCAACAGATTATAAGGCTATTCCAAAAAAATAAAATACCCAAAATAACCACACTACTCTATGCATACAAATCTTATGTCACAAACTATCTGCTCACGCAGAGCCGCAGAGCCGCAGAGAATGAAAGAAGATTGATTAAAGGTGTGGGTATTTTAATTTTTTGGAGTTACCTAAGATAATGAATCTCAAAGTCTTGATAACTGATAACTGATAATTGATAACTGACATGTTTGAGCGTATAAAAGAAGATGTTGCTTGTGTGTTTGAACGTGATCCTGCGGCACGCACGAGATTTGAAATACTGACTAATTATCCGGGTGTACATGCGATATTGATGCACCGTCTTAATCACCGTTTGTGGGAAGCGGGTTGGAAATTGTTGGCACGAACTTTGTCTACTTTAATGCGTTGGTTGACGGGAATAGAAATTCATCCTGGGGCAACTATTGGACGGCGTTTTTTTATTGATCATGGCATGGGAGTCGTGATTGGCGAAACGGCTAGTATTGGTGATGATTGTACGCTTTATCATGGGGTAACCTTAGGCGGTACGAGTTGGCAAAAAGGGAAACGCCATCCGACTTTGGGCAATGATGTTGTTGTCGGGGCAGGGGCAAAAGTTTTGGGGCCGATTACGATTGGAAATGGTGCGCGTATTGGATCGAATGCGGTGGTGGTTAAAGCTGTGCCTGACGGGGCGACGGTTGTGGGCATTCCTGGACGAATTGTTCAAGTGGATGAGGATTACAAAAAGCACCATAAACATGCGCTTGAAGAAAAAATTTTTGATGCTTATGGTATGCCCCATGAGATGCCTGAGCTTGATCCAGTACAGTATGCACTGAGCAATGTGCTTGATGATATTGATCGAATAGATGAAAAAATACAATTATTGTGCAAAACTTTGAAGAAGATGGGTAATGAGGATTTACCGCCTGAGTTAGATTCTTGTCAAATTCGTTCATCAGTCGTCGCTAAAACGACGACTACAAACACAACAACTCAAAATGACTAATCGGTATTTGCAAATGAAATATCTTTTAATGTTTAATCTGGTAATTGTTTTGGTGCTAGAAACAACGGTTCTTGCTGCTACACAAAATCGCTCGGCTTATTTTGATGATAGGCAGGGTATCGTTATACCTGAAGTGGTTGTCTTACCTGAAAACGCTATTTTTTCTGTCAAATTGCGTCAGATCGATGCCAGCGATTTTGTTCTCGATCTTGACAGTGTGACAGCGATGATGCCTTCTTTTAATTATTATGATCCGAAGAAAGGTATGCTCTATCTTCCTGAACTGAAAATCGGAAATGAAATTTACAAGGCAGTCGAGTTGAAGGTTATCTCTCAAACTAATCCGCTCGTTTTTCGTATGATTTCTGCTGATATTCAGATTGATCGCGGTGCGATCAAAACAGTAGAGGCAACGGTGGAAACTAAGCCGGTGCCGGCGAGTGGTGATGCGGCGGATGATCCGGCTATTTGGATTCATCCCGAGGATGCGGC
>JAYQWI020000944.1:0-2180 GCA_035871815.2 Candidatus Parabeggiatoa communis | reverse complement strand
TTCAATTGTTCTGAATAAAAATGGTTTTCAATGCCCTTATCTCCATTCAGTAACAACTTTTCAAACAACTGCCATAGCTGGTTATTTGTCTCCGATTGAGCCGTTTTTTTCTCTGCTATTACAGTCGCTGCCAAAAACGCTGACAGTCCCTTTTGTTCACTGTTTTCTTCAAAGCTTTCTGTAAGACTATAGGCTTTTTCAGCAAGACATTTTGACAAACACTCAATAGCTGTCACCGTTATTGACCATTGTGTTTCACCTCTACGCCAAATTTCGCTTTGGTAACGCTCAATTAACTCAATAAGCCACTTAATTCCAATAACATTACCATCTTGCCGTGTTAAGAGTACCCCAAAAGCTTTATTAAACCAGTCAGGAATTTCTTGTTCTCGGATTTGTTGGAGTATTTCAGAATCCTCAATAGGCATCTGAAGTTGACGTTCCACCGCTTGAACCAATTGACGGGCATGAGAAACGATCATTTCAGCCAGCAATGGAGCAACTGTGCGTTTATTCCAGTCTCCATTGTCATCAAGCACCGTTTTGGCATTTTCTAGTAAAGAAAGTATCTCTTCACGATCTGGCATTATTTTATAATTTTCCAGAGCTTGACGTATCAATATTGGATAAGTCAAGGTGTCAAGTATGCTTAAATAATGGGTTTTGTCTAATTGTCGTACTAAATCTAATATGCCAATCAGATGACTAAAAAAGGGTAAAGAAATTGGGGATTGATGCCAAGTATTTGACAATTGAGTCGTTTTGTCCCATTCAGCTAACTGTGCTTTTGCAAGTTCTCTATCATGTTCAAAAAAACCGTCTATGGGGTTAAATTCTTTAATAGCATTCTGGATTTCATTAAACCAATCCTTTTGATGTGTCGTTGTTGGTAATATTTCTAACCAACGATATTTAAGTGCATAACGTCCAACTTCTTGGGTTTCAAACAATGAATATGCCGCTAACTTATGTTTTATGTCCACTGTATTGGCTAAACTTTGCCCAATGGCTGTGCCTAAAACATACCAAGCACTATCATTTATTGCTTCATTCCATTGTTTCGGTTGAACCTCAAAACTATCAAGCACAGAAAGAAACTCACTTGGTAAACTTATCCGTTTGGCAATAATATAACGAGAGGGTTTATGCTCAGTAGGCAATTGCTGTTTTAACCATTTAGCAATTTCAGAGTCTTTAACATTAGCAGCAATGGCTATTGGTAACACAGCTTTCCACCAATTTTGTAGGGCCTCAAGTAGAGATTCCCAATTGGGTAAAGTTTGGGCTTGCGTCCGCGCTACTTGCAATCGGTTCTCGAAGTGATACCTGAAATCATGTTTGTGAAAAAATCTTTCGTCAATCATAGTTTTAATACCAATCATTTCTAAACCATACGTTTTTAAAAAAGGCAATTGCCCCAGTTTTTTCAGCATTCCAACCGCGACTGGCTGCATTTAAACTAGGATGCCCGCCCCCAACAGTTGCCCCAAAGTGCCACAATTCTTGATCAACAACCGCAAACCTATCATGTAAGTAAGGATATTTATCATTACTGAGTCCAATTTTCCATTGAATATCACCCTGAACATGATCTTTGGCTTTTTCTCTATCATTACGAGCATTCTTTAGTTGTGATAACCAATCATCACGATGCACCTTTTGAGCTTTAGCACCACTTAATATCCATATTTTTTTACGTTATATAAACTCACCGCATCCAAAATACTGGCCACGCCAAAAGCATCACAGTTTGAATCTATTATCCATAATCGTTCAACGGCATCCATTACCGCATCGGCAAACTCATCTAGTGCATAAACCGAAGCATTTTTTTCTGCTTGATCAAGAGTAGTACTTTCATAACGTGTTTTTATCCGATCCTCTGAAGGAAATTGCTCAGATGAACGGGATTGAATACCACGACCGTATTCAATACTGGGCCATAAGATTTTGGGTTCTGGAAAATGAATATTTTCCTCACGAGCGATCTCTTTATGGTGAGTGAGCTCTTTAGGACGTGAGGAGGGCAGACTCATTTTGGTTTTCCTCTATTGAAATATTTGAGTTCGATTTGCTTTTCGATTTTCCACCCAAGTTTTTAAACTAGGAGACTTTTCAAAAATGTCTTCAATACGTTGTCTAATGGGAGCAGGATAAGGCAATTTGACGATGACACCTGC
>JAYQWI020000943.1:0-9133 GCA_035871815.2 Candidatus Parabeggiatoa communis | reverse complement strand
ACGGGTAAACTCACCGTGATTGATGCGACGAATGTTAAAAGCGAGGATCGTAAATCATTACTGGCTTTGGCGCGTGAATATCATGTTTTGTCAGCGGCTATTGTCTTTAATTTACCTGAAAGACTGTGTCATGAGAGAAATCAACTGCGTCCAAATCGCCAGTTTGGGCCGCATCTGGTACATCAACAACGCGCTGATTTAAAGCGTTCGCTGCGTTATCTCAAACGAGAAGGTTTTAAACATGTCAGGATTTTCGAGTCTCTGGAAGAAGTGGATGAGGCCGAAGTGAAACGGCAGCCGTTATGGAATAATTTGAAAGCTGAACAGGGGCCTTTTGATATTATTGGCGATGTGCATGGGTGTTTTGATGAACTGATTGATTTACTTGACACATTAGGTTATGAAACAATCCCGCCTAACCCCGTTTGGAAAGTGACTCATCCAGAAGGGCGTAAGCTGATTTTTTTAGGCGATTTGGTTGATCGCGGCCCTAAAACGCCTGAAGTCTTGCGTCTGGTGATGGATATGGTGGCATCGGGTATCGCTTTTTGTATTCCCGGTAATCATGATGTCAAATTGATGCGAAAATTAAAGGGTAAAAATGTTAAATTGACACATGGCTTAGCAGAGTCAGTGCAGCAATTGGAAAACTATTCTCCTGAATTTCATCAACAAGTCATTGCGTTTATTGACAATTTAATCAGCCATTATTTGTTTGATGGTGGTAAATTACTGGTTGCACATGCGGGTATGCCTGAAGCCTTACAAGGGCGTGCGTCAGGTAAAGTGCGTGAGTTTGCCTTGTATGGGGAAACGACAGGGGAGACGGATGAATTTGGTTTACCTGTGCGCTATGACTGGGCGGCGGATTATCGGGGGCGAACGAAGGTGGTTTATGGGCATACGCCAGTGCTAGAGGCAGAATGGTTGAATAATACGATTTGTATTGATACCGGTTGCGTTTTTGGGGGGCAATTAACGGCCTTACGTTATCCTGAAAAAGCGTTGGTTTCGGTACCCGCTAAACACATTTATTATGAATCGGTGAAACCG
Organism: Candidatus Parabeggiatoa communis; assembly: GCA_035871815.2. Classification (GTDB taxonomy): domain Bacteria; phylum Pseudomonadota; class Gammaproteobacteria; order Beggiatoales; family Beggiatoaceae; genus Parabeggiatoa; species Parabeggiatoa communis. The sequence continues at coordinate 8,080 of JAYQWI020000943.1, read as the reverse complement.
TTTCTACCGCCTGACTCATCAACTTTATCTGCTCAACAGGCTTTAGATACGGTTTTGGATGCTGAAGATGTGATTGGCAAACGTTTTATTTCAACGCGCTTAACCCGCAATGTCACTGTTCCAGAAAACAACGCGGCCGCGGCGCTGGAAGTGATGAGCCGCTTTGCGGCGAATCCTAAGTGGTTGATTTATTTACCACCTACCATGTCGCCGAGTGAAACGAGCAAATTACCGCAGATACTTGAACATCCAGCCGAAGCATTTAGTTATTATCGTCGCAGTGGAATCGATAAAGTGATCTGTGAAGAAAAGCACATGGGTTCAAGGGCTGTGCTGATAGTGTGCCGTGATGAAGGCGTGGTACAAAAACGCTTTGGTATTGAAAATGAAGGGATTGGTATTTGCTATACGCGCACGGGCCGCCGTTTTTTCAACGACACTGATCTTGAAACGGCTTTTTTAGCACGCATTCAGGCGGCCTTAGATCAATCCGATTTTTGGAATACACTCAAAACAGATTGGGTGTGTTTAGATTGTGAATTAATGCCTTGGTCAAGTAAAGCAGAGGCTTTGATTCGTCAACAATATGCCGCAGTAGGCGCGGCTTCTCGTGCAGCCTTACCGGAAGCCATTGCATTATTACAACAAGCAGAAGCCAGCGGCTTAGAAACAACGGCTCTTTTGCAACACTATCAGGCGCGTAGTGAAAGGGCGAATCAATATGTGAATGCGTATCAGCGTTATTGCTGGCCTATCAAAGAGATCAGTGATTTAAAACTGGCACCGTTTCATATTTTAGCGACAGAAGGGCAAGTGCATTGTGATAAAGATCATATTTGGCATCTGGATGTCTTAGCACGATTATGCCAATATGATAAAGAGATTATGATGGCAACCCCTTACAAAATAGTTAAACTCACGCATCAAGACAGTGAAAACCAAGGTATAGCCTGGTGGCAAACACTAACAGATAAAGGTGGCGAAGGCATGGTGATAAAACCCTTTGATTTTATTATGAAAGGGAGAAAGGGTTGGGTACAACCGGCTTTAAAATGTCGAGGGCGTGAATATTTGCGTATCATTTATGGGCCAGAATATACGGCTTCCAAAAATATCGAACGGCTTCGAGGAAGACGGTTATCAACGAAACGTCGATTAGCACTACAGGAATTTGCCTTAGGCATTGAAGCGTTGGAAAGATTTACAAGCAAGGAACCTTTACGACGAGTACATGAATGTGTATTTGGGGTGTTAGCATTAGAAAGTGAACCGGTGGATCCAAGATTGTGAAAATGAGTTGTTTAGACTGGGCGCATTTCTAAAAAAAGGATCATTATCAATCTGCGAAGGCCCATTGGAGTACAAAATTTATTTTGCGAAGGCCCATTTTCGTTCCCATTTTTTTTTTCAAAACCTTTGATTAGACTCATTTATTATAACTCATATTCACCGCCACCGCTAATAACGGGGGCCTTGCTATCTTATCACCTATCAGTTTTCGTAGAGACGCGATGCCTCGCGTCTCTGTTTCGAGGCGACCCAGAGCATGAGACGCGAAGCATCGCGTCTCTACAATGGAAACAATCCCTTATCTTAAGTACTTTTGACAAACTGATAGGGGGTAAGGCTTTGCTATGTTTTCTCATTTCAATATTTCCTAAATAGTTTATATTCAATAAGTTAGTATCAATAATAGGGGTAAGCATCAAGTCTCAATAAATTTGACAAACGACGTTTAAAAAAAATCATATTTGGTATTTGGATGTTTTAGCGCGATTGTGCAAATAGGATAAAGAGATTATGATAGCAAGCCCTTACAAAATCATTAAACTAAGCTGAACTGCTTCGGGTATGGGGGGTTATCAACTAAACGTAGATTTAGATGGGAAGGCTGAAACTGCGTCGTTCTGGGGTATGAGAAAATCTCTTAAATCGTGGCACCCGCTTGCCCACCCTACGGGAATTTGCCTTGGGATCGGCGAAAAAATAAGTTATCCAAATTAAATTTTAAATTAATTTGGCGGATGATGGGGTATGATGAAATCCCTTAAATCGTGGCACCCGCTCCCTGCAAAAATAATTTTGGACACAGATAGGTTGGGGGAAATTAACACAGAGTGTTCCTTGGGAATTGAAGACTTGGAAAGATTGACACCCAAGGAATCCTTACGAGGAGTGCATGAATGTGTCTTTGGGGTGTTAGAAGTGCCGTGGTTGTGATAATGATTCGTCCAGGCCAACAAGGCAGATAATTGATTGATAATTAATAATTGATAAAATGGTGGGTAACCAGGTTGCCCACCCTACAACTGATTTCTATGTTAAAGTTTTTGCCGATCAAAAACTTTAGCGTAGAATGGAGAAAATATATGGCAGCACAGCTGTTCACTCGTACCGGGTATGCGCGGCCTGGCACATCTTTAAACTTTAAAACGGGTACTTGGCGCACACGAAAACCCAAACATCTTTATCAAATTGCTCCCTGTCAGCACGTTTGTCCCGCAGGAGAAGATCCTCAAGCCTATTTGGCCTGTATACAAGCCGGTCATACTCAAGCGGCTTGGGAAACAATTGTTTCTGTCAATCCGATACCTGCTATTACAGGCCGCGTTTGTCCGCATCCTTGTGAAACGGCTTGTAATCGTGGTCAATACGATGAACCCATTGCTATTCATGCCGTAGAACGTTTTTTGGGAGATGAGGCTATCGCTAAAGGCTGGGCCTATCCCGTTAAACCTGTTGACCCTGCGGCCCCTGAAATCGCTATCGTTGGGGCTGGGCCTGCGGGCATCTCAGCAGCCTATCATTTGGTAAAACGCGGTTATCGTGCGATTATCTTTGATGATCAGCCAGAAGCGGGGGGCACTTTACGCAGCGCATTACCACCTTACCGTTTACCGAGGCCATTGCTTGATGCTGAACTTGAACGAGTGTTGGCGCTTGATGGGATCACTTTTCAAGCCCACACCCGTTTAGGGCGCGATATGCACCTTAATGAATTACAAGATCAGTATCAAGCTGTGTTTTTAGGACTTGGGGCCCAACGTAGCGTCGAATGGAGTATTGACGGCGTTGTGCCACGCGATTTACACTCTGGTTTTGAATTGCTCCAAGAATGGGTAGATATTGGTAAAGTGCCGATTCCCAAGAGCGTTGCTGTCATTGGTGCCGGTAATACGGCTGTCGATATGGCGCGGGTGATGAAGCGTGCTGGTGTACCAGAAGTACATCTCATTTCTCATAAGCCCATTCCAAAACCTGGCATTCCCCTTGATGAAGCGATGCCGGCAATTGAGCGTGAAGTTCGGGAGGCCTTAGAAGAAGGCGTTATTATTCATGAATATCGGGGTATTCGTCGCCTGATCTTGCGCGGTGAGCGCGTAGTGGGTGTTGAACTGGTTCACATGAAAAAACTCTTACAACCCAGTGGTAGATTCAAGCGAATTGCTTTTGAAGGGACTGAAACCGTTTTAAATGTGGATCAAGTCATACCTGCTGTCGGACAAGTCATCGATCCAACGGGAATCGAAATGTTGGCAAACAATCAATCCCATTTGCGTATCGATCAATGGGGACAAGTTGAGGGATATTTGGGTATCTACGCGGGTGGCGATGCCACCGCTAATGCAGGAACGGTTACAGCAGCCATTGGCGATGGCCGGCGGGCGGCTGAATCCATTGAACGTATTCTAAAAATACAAGCCTTGCCAGAAATGGTGGAGAATAAGCCAATTCCTTTTGAAAAAATGAACATGCACTATTACGAATTGGCTTCGCGTGTTCAAGAACCAACACTCCCCGTAGAACAGCGCATCAGCGAGGAAGAAATCACGACGAGTTTAAGCGCCCCTTTGATATCTAAAGAGAGCCAACGTTGTTTTTCCTGTGGTAATTGCTTAGCTTGTGATAATTGTTGGATGCTTTGCCCGGATTCTGCCATACTCAAAACGAAAGATTTAGCCAGTGATGGTTCCCATTACGTTTTTGATTATGATTATTGCAAAGGCTGTGGGCTGTGTGAAAGTGAATGCCCTTGTGGATTTATTGAGATGATAGACGATTTGTAGTTATCGTTCAATGATGAGTTATCAGCAATTATTAGGCATTTTAGAGTAACGCTGATCAACGTAAATCATGATAATCAGTAAAATTAGCATTTTATATTGTTTTTCAGCAGCGATTAATTATCAGTTATCAGGATTTTGATTATGATAGAACGCTGATTGTCATGATGAAACGAGATCAGTGAACAACGTTAATCAGAATAATCATTTTGTTATCACTGTTCATTGATATCTGATAGCTGATAACTCATAATTGATTTCCAGATTTAGCTTCGCTGGCCTTCGGCTCACGCTATTTGCGCGAAGCTAAACAAAGCGCGTGAAATACCGTTTTTGCGTGAAATATTTGAATTGATAATTAATAATTAATACTAATAAGCTTTCACTATTTATGCTAGTATAAATTATCATAGTTTAGACATTTGCTCAGGAGTATAAATGGATATAACAGTCAGCTTTGGCGGCGGCATGAAAGTCAACGCCCAGTTTAAAAATTTCACAGTTAACACAGACCAAGTCAAATTGGCCGGTGGAGATGAAGCCTTCCCTGACCCCTTTTCTTATTTTCTCAGTAGTTTAGTGACTTGCGCCGGTTTTTTTATATTGCGTTTTTGTCAAACGCGCAATATTTCTACTGAGGGTATTCAGTTACACCAATCTAATGATTGGAATAAAACCACTGGGCGAGTTGAAAATATAAACCTCGAAATTGAAGTACCGCCTTCCTTTCCAGAGAAATATCTTCCTGCCTTGATTCGAGCGACGAATGAATGTACAGTGAAAAAAACTTTGATGAATCCGCCTCAAATGAATGTGACAACAAAAGTGGTCTAAACCACCTAGAGTTCAATGGATTCATCAATTCATCAGTTATGAGATAACTGATAACTGTCGGCTAAACCTTTCTGTTTAGAGGGTTTCGGATCATTTTAGAATCAATTTCAGGCAAAAGTTTAGCTAAGCTTTTGCCTGAATTGTTTTTTAAAGTTTTCGAGCTATTGATACGCTAATAACGCTTACGATTTATTTTGATAAGCTCACATTACAACACTTATAAACATTGTTCCTTAATAAAATGTAACGCTTTCTTATGCGTATCAAAAATATTTACAAAATGAATAATTTAGTTAGTATTATGGGACAAGTCTCATTTTTTTGAGTGCTGAACAAACGTCCTTAACTAAAAAACCACATACTAATTTTGATTTTTTACTTTCTTTATAAGGAAATAGATGAGTGATTGAACGTAACATATTAAAAGCAAAAACATTTATTAACCAATCCTTCGCTAGAGTCGCTGAAGTCAATTCTTCACAAGCCTCTGTCGGTTTGGTTCAAAAACCTTCCCGATCTGGCAATCAAGACCGCCAGCCTCTTTCTTCATGGATGTTATTTGCTCGTGAAGCTTTGCGTAACCCAAGAGCAATCGGTACGGTTTTTGAAAGTTCGACGCGATTGGCGCGGGAAATTGCACAATTTGTACCCCTTAATGAGTCTGGACTCATTTTGGAATTGGGAGGCGGAACCGGTAAAGTGACTAAGGCTTTGCTGGAACAGGGTATTGCCCCAGAGCGTTTAGTGTCGGTAGAGCAATCCGCTAGTTTGGCAGAGTATTTACACAAACGTTTTCCCAAAGTACGCATTATCAAAGGTGATGCAGTCCATTTGTCTCAGTTGCTGGGCAATGATTCTCAACGAGTGAGCACAATCGTATCGGGTTTGCCATTTCGTTCTCTACCCCATGCAGTGGGGCATGCTATTATTAAGCAGATTGAGGAAATCTTACCTGAAAAGGGTCTGTTGATCCAGTTTACTTATGATCTCAGCGGACAGACAATGTATTTACCACATCATTTCAAGAATGTGTCTCATAAAATTGTGTGGAGCAATTTGCCACCTGCACGGGTCAATGTTTATCAGCCTGAACGATAATTAGCGGGTTAATTGGTAATAGAAAACAGGCATTCATTTTTATTAGCAATTACCAAGCCCTGCGATTACGACTATTTAGCGCGCGAAACATATTCACCAGTGCGTGTATCAACTTTGATTAAATCATCATTATTGAAAAACAACGGTACTCGTACCGCAGCCCCGGTTTCCAAAGTGGCCGCTTTACTGCCACCACTGGAAGTATCGCCACGGAGGCCGGGCTCAGTCTCAGCAATTTTCAGCACTACAAAATTCGGCGCTGTCACTGCAATAGGGTTATTATTCCACAGTGTCACTATACAAATTTCCTCACCTTTCAACCAGTTGTGAGTGTCACCCATGGCGTTGCTAGAGACAGCATACTGTTCATAGTCGCCATCAGGTACCATAAAATGATAGTACTCACCATCGTTATATAAATACTGCATGTTCAATTCAAGGACATCGGCACCTTCCAGCGTATCCCCTGATTTAAAAGTTCGTTCTATCACCCGCCCGGTTTTGAGATTACGCAATTTAACCCTATTAAAGGCTTGACCTTTACCCGGCTTGACAAACTCATTTTCTATGATGCTACAAGGATCATTGTCAAGCATCAATTTAAGCCCCGCTTTAAATTCACTGGTGCTGATCTGTGCCATTATATTTAATAACTCCTTAAAATTGATAAACTGAAAGCCGTTGTCTAAAATATTTTCCCAGGTTGATTTCGCACAACAAAAAACAAAATATCACCTTTTCAGGCAAAAGTTTTTGCACACAAAAATGTGTGCCTGAAAGCCTATTCGATGCTCAAGTTTTTCGGAGAAATACTTGAACATCGAATTCACATTCAACGCCCATCTGGGTTATTTAAGCCCCCTTTTAAAAAAAACTTAAAAATTGTCCTATTCAGATTCAACCCCTTCGGGTTAAGCCTTTTTCAAAAGGAGGTTGGAGGGAATTTTTAATTTTCAAAACGATTATGATAACTAAAATGTCAGCCCAAAAGCAATCTACACCAACGGCTTGGCAACGTGAATTGCGTCAAGCGATTCATAACCCTGTGCAATTGCTTGAGTTATTAAAACTATCTGACAACGTACTCGCGCAGACTGTCATCGCTAAACAACGATTTGAGCTCCGTGTGCCGAGAGGCTACGTGGCAAGAATGCGTCAAGCCGATCCGTCTGATCCTTTGCTGCTGCAAGTTTTACCCCGTGTAGAAGAACAGGAACAATTACAAGGATTTAGTCTGGATCCTGTTAGTGATCGTCGCGCTGAAAAAATGCCCGGTTTATTACATAAATACCACGGACGAGTTTTATTGATGACAACAGGCGCTTGTGCCATTCATTGCCGCTATTGTTTTCGCCAACATTATCATTATGCAGCCTGTCCACCAGTACCCAATCAGGCCGCATTAGACTACATTCGCGCCGATACCTCTATTCGCGAAGTCATTTTAAGCGGTGGTGATCCTTTAGTCCTGATAGATAGCCGCTTAGCCGAATTAGCGCATCATCTTGCCAATATTTCACATATACAACGCTTGCGCTTGCACACTCGTCTGCCGATTATTTTACCAGAACGAGTCAATGATGAACTACTCACTTGGTTAACCGGCACACGTTTACAGCCCGTGATGGTGGTACATGCTAATCATGCTAATGAAATAAATGAAAAAGTCAACGAGGCATTACAAAAATTGATTAAGGCCGGCGTTTTTGTTTTAAATCAATCCGTACTATTGCGCGGGATAAACGACAATGCAACGGCTTTAATCGCCTTAAGTGAAGCCTTATTCAACAGTCATGTCTTGCCCTATTATTTACATGTATTAGATCGGGTACAAGGCGCAGCGCATTTTGAAGTGCCCGAAAAAAAAGCGATTCAACTACTGGAACAAATGCAAGCCGCATTACCCGGTTATCTCGTACCAAAATTAGTGCGAGAAGTCGCTGGGATGGGTTATAAACTGCCTTTATAAGTTAATACAAAAATGAAATTGTTTATCGTCAAAAAGCCATGATCTTAAAGAGCAAGGTAGTGCTACAATCTGAGTGATGAAAGTTATATAGATATTCATATAATTATTTTCAAAG
>JAYQWI020000942.1:0-2936 GCA_035871815.2 Candidatus Parabeggiatoa communis | reverse complement strand
TTTTTATGAACACTGTCAATGCTTTAAGTAATACGATTGAAAATAATGCCCCGGTTTATTTTTTAAAGTTAATGGTTGAAAATGTGCGTTGTTTTGGAAAAACACAAACGCTAAATTTATCCGATGGCAAGGGTAAACCGGCGCGTTGGACAATTATTCTTGGAGATAATGGGGTAGGGAAAACGACTTTGCTGAAATGTTTATCAGCATTAGAACCTAATCTTGTGCAAGGAGAACAAAGAACTGAACCTAGAGTCTTGTGGATGATGCCTAAAGCAGAAAATATTTTCGGACGACACGGTAAGTCAGATTTTTTAGTTCAGGCTTATCGACTATACAAAGGTTGGTTCCATTCAAAAGTTTCTTCAATTTTTAAAGGCTATAGTTTTCAATCTATGATGGCGAGTTCTTTGCCATTTAATGAGTTGGATAATTTTATAATTTATGCTTATGGTGCATCGCGACGTATGGGAAGTGGTGCCTTAGAGGAAAGTTATAATCCTAATCATGCCGCGAGTTTATTTTCAGAGGAAGTCAGTTTAATCAATGCCGTAGAATGGTTGCTACAAGCGCTTTTTGCCTCACAAAATTCGGAGGGTGACAGTCAATCTTATTTTGAAAACCGCTATGAAAAAGTCAAAAACATGCTCATAGCCTTACTGCCTGATATCGAAAATATTAGAGCGAAACCCGTCACAAAAGTCCACCCAAAACCCACTATCGAAGTTGAAACCATTTATGGTTGGGTTCACTTAAGAGATTTGAGTTTGGGTTATCAAACCCTGATTGCTTGGATGGTGGATTTAGCCCATCGCTTATTTGAACGCTATCCCGATTGTGATAATCCTCTTGAACAACCCGCTATTGTTTTGGTGGATGAAATTGATTTGCATTTACACCCTAAATGGCAAAGAACCGTTATAAGTCACTTAACCCATATTTTTAAACAAACCCAATTCATTGTCACGGCTCATAGTCCACTCATTGTACAATCAGCCCCAAAAGATGCGAATATCGTTTTACTCAAACAGCAAGGGGATCAAGTCATTATTCATAATAACGAAGAAATCATTAAAGGGTGGCGTATCGATCAAGTGTTGACAAGCGACTTATTTGATTTACCCAGTGCCAGGCCTTTTGAATATGATAACGATTTGAAAAGACAGGCAGAAATATTATCCAAACCGCAATTAACGAAGGCAGATGAACAAGAATTAGAGGAGATTGGAAAAAAACTAGATGAATTGCCTCTCGTTTTTGAAAAGACATCAGAAGATAATGAAGCTAATGAAGCAATGAAATTGATTCGTGAAACCGCTGCGCTTTTAAAACAAGTTAATCAATGATCAGAATAAAAAAACGGCCTAAAGTCCCTGATAAATTATTAAACGAAGGCCAGGCCGAAACAAAATGCAATAAACGACTATTTGAAAAAGGAGTCAGGACATTTTCTTTCAAAAATCATATTTATGGGCATAAAAGCGTTAAAGAGAGTTTAAAAAAAGCGCAGCATCAAAAATGTTGTTTTTGTGAACGAAAAGAAGAAATAGGAGATGTTGAACATTTTCGACCTAAATCACATTATTATTGGTTAGCTTATGATTGGGATAATTTATTTTTCTGTTGTCCTACCTGTAATAGAAGTTATAAAAAAGATTTTTTTCCTGTATTTGACGAATCCAAAAGGGCTCATTCTCATTTAGATGATATGAGTTTTGAAGAGCCGTTATTTATTCATCCAGAAAAAAATGAGCCTGAGAAATATATTGAGTACAGAGGTTATAAACCTCATGCCATTAATAACAATAAGAAAGGGCGAATAACCATTGAAAAAACGGGTTTAGACAGAGAGTTTTTTAGTGAAAACAGATATCAATGGTATCAAATGTACAAAACGGTTTACGAATCCATTGAAGCCTTTATCATATTGTTAAAGAATGAACAGATTGATACAACAATAAAACAGAATTTAAAAAATCAACTCCTTAAAAACCAAAAGAAATTGGAAGATGCCCAAAAAGATGAGGCCCAATATGCTTCAATGATTCGCTGTGCCGTCAAAGATAAATTCAGATTTTAAGACAAATGGGCTGTTGTCTGAGAAAAAGCACCTTCGGGTGGAAGCACGGAATCTCGTGTAATCTAATTCTCATGCACTAAGTACTGAACCCTAAATTTTCAGGCATTTTAATAAAAGCAACCAGAAGAAGGGGCAATCCCTTTGCGGGGCCCTTTGCGGTAAAATACCGGTTTATTTGTGGTTCAGTACTTAATATGCTTAAATTGATTATAAATAGAATTTAAGCTAAGCTCAGTTTTGATTTAAAATCAAAAGGGTGTAGTTCCTTTTGGCTCATGATTATAGCGTAACCTAGTGACTACAATACAAAAAATATCATTCCAAAAAAAGGGTCATTATCAGTTTGCACCAAATAACAAGGAAAATCGGGCCCAACGCAAAATAAATTTGGAACGAAAATCAAGTAAAGTCTATAGATGTTAATATAAGTAAAACTCAAAACTGGCGTGAACAGTGACTGTTCAATTTTATAGTTTTGTTCAAAAAACAGTTCATAAGTTCATTATCTTCTATGTTTTCTGGCCTTGGGCAACTTGGGCAACTAGACTGCGTTGGTGCATGGCACGATTTATCGCGGCCCTCTTCATAAAAATAATTTCAGGGCAACCCTTTTTGAAATTAATTATTTGACAATCTATATCTAAAAAATGAGTTTATTCCATTAACCCGTTGTACTATCTATCTATTTATTTATGACAAAACAAACCTTCTTAGTTTTCGCACCGCACCCTGATGATATTTTAGGATGTGCGGGTTCGCTCGCTAAACAACGCACAGCATCAATTCATGTCGTTGTCATTAGCGAAAATCCTAAAGTCTCTCAACAAGACTGCCTAACTGGATTAGCGCATTTAGA
>JAYQWI020000941.1:0-8175 GCA_035871815.2 Candidatus Parabeggiatoa communis | reverse complement strand
GATTAGCAAACGCTTCAGAAATCAGTTCTGCTTCATTGCCTACCCAACAAGGACGATTGAAAGGAATCATGTTATTTTTTATCACATCTTGGTAGATTCTAAAATGAAAGGAATGTCACGGGACAAAGCATAAAAAAATAGCGCCCTCCTATTATCATGATCACCTTTACCGCCTACTTTAATCCAACCTTCATCAATTGCTTAATAATGTCTGAGCTTTTCATTTTATTTTTGCTATAGATGGATGCTTTCCTGAAAAAAAATGATGATGTTAATTTGTTTGGATTTTATTTTTAGTCTATTTTGAGACATTCTAAGATGAAATGAGTATAGGGAATTCTCAAGAGATCATGGCGAATATCGGTGGTGATATTTTCTGCTTTCCACGCTGGCGCGTGGGGATCAGGAAACATAAGCCAACTAAAGATAAGGATTGGCATCTTTAGCAGGCAACGGTAAAAAATACCCCAGAATGGATTTGTAGTTTCTGATGCAAATTTGGATGTGAGTTTTGTCTTGTATCATAGCACCATCATAAATGGCATCACCTTCTGAAAATGCGCCTCTCACGCTATCATAACTCGGAAAACCACGTAATTCCCAAAGTTTATGAACATGCATAATGACTGCACAATCCAACATACGGGCACCCTTAATATTTTTAGGCAGATCGATGCCAGATTTCTCGTAGGTTAATCGCAAACTTTTATAGGCTTCTTTCAAAAAAACAAATGAACTTGATTCGGTTAGATTTAAACAATTGCCTAAATCAATGATGGCTCCAATGACAAAAGGTGTTTTTATGAGTCCTTTTGCTCTTTGTTTGCCTGATTTCACCTCCTCGGCATATTGTAGTGCCCGGTTAGGATTTTGCTCCCAAAAATAGATACCGTGTCCTAACCAGTCGTAATCATTTGTGCTTGGCCTTAAATGTTCCTCGCCATTGATGATCTTTAAACCGGTTTCCTTGTCGCAGCTATGGAACCCTAAGACAAAGGAGGGATGGGTGCTGTATTTATAAATCATTTCAATTTACCATTAAAATCCGTTTTGGAGAGCGTCATTAAGGTTCTTTTAACATAATCATCGATGCCAGAATCTTTTAAATACCCCTGAGCTTTTTCTTTTGAGGCAGTGATTTCTTTGGTAAGCTCTCTGATAGCTTTTATTTGATCTTTTTGAGTCAATGTGTCCATTTTCTATCTCTTTTTGTTTATACTGAGTACCGCCACAAATTGAGCTTTTTATGATAAAAGCACAATTTATGTTGGTACAGAGTATACCTATGTTATCAATTCTTGTTATTTAGCATTAATAACTGGAAAACTGTCGTTAGGGAATTAAACCACTGCTTTCATTTCAATAATAGTGGCGGCTAAAATGTTAATCCAGTTTATCAGGATTTAGTACATTCTAAGATGAAATGAGTATAGGGAATTCTCAAGAGATCATGGCGAATATCAGTAGTGATATTTGAAAAAACTTGAGAAGCCAGTTCCAAATAACCCACTTGAGTTCTCACATTTTGTCCCCGATCTTTGGAAATGAGCCATCTGGCGATTGAGGATTGATTTTCCACAAACACACCATCCATTGTGATTAATCTTCCACCATTTTTAAGGGCAGCATGTGCTATGTTAAAAAGTTGCAATGCTTCTCTATCATCCAAATGGTGTAATACCCCATCTACGAGAACCAAGTCAAACTGTGAATATTTGCCAAGATTGGTTGTATTGATTCGCTCACAAATAAAAGTGCCTCGATGGCCATAACGTTTTTTGGCAGCTTCAATGTACTGATAATTAGCATCAAAACCAGTATATTCTATGTTTTTCGGTAAATAGCCTAAAATATTGCTCGTTCCACAACCGATGTCTAACAACTTGTCATTTGCTTTTGGTCGTATATATTCTTTAACTAAAATCGTGTTGCCACCGCCTTTTTTTCTGTCAAGAAGTTCACTAAATAGAGTATAAATAGCTGGAACTGATAAAATGGAACGAATACCTTGAGTAATTTGAGACATATATCATTTATTATATTAGCCTTTTTTGGCATAAAATAAGCTTAGGTTGAGCGTAAATACTATCTATCCTTAGCTTTGTGTGTAGTTAGAGCCAATATATCAATGAAATAACCGATGTTACGCATAGAGGTTCTTTTTATCAGTAGAGACAAGGCATGCCTTGTCTCTACATTGAAATTTGCTCAATTGTAGTTAGCCAATTTTGAAGTATGATGCGTAATATCAATGAAATAATAAATATTTAAAAACTAAAGTGGCGTAAGGAATAATCAAAAACCATGCACTTTCAATCACACCCTTTGACTTGAGTTTAAGAATCAAATGACCATTGGGTAGTTGCTCAATGACAACTGCCTTGCATTTGAGGTTATAGTCAGAGGTGCTGCAAAACTGATTTTTACTCATTGCTATGACATAAGCATTAGGATTGTTTACCAAGTCCGGTATCAGTTCATAACCTTTTTTCACACCCAGTTTTTCCAATTCGTTGTAAAAACCAGGAGAAAAAGTGCTGGTACCGCCAGCGTAAACTATCTGATGAAAATTAAAATGATATCTTTTTAAGGGATCCATTTTTTCCCACTGGAGTGCAAGGGGTGGAATATACAATATTTTGCCTTGATATGCAGACTGCAATCTATTAAAAGAGGATTTAAATAAGACATCCGTGGTAAGGTTGTGGCGCATACCGGTGCTAAATAGAAATCCCAAAATCCCAAAAGAAAAAATAGCTACCAAAAGATTGTAATAAGTGTTTTTCTTAGAGAATTTGCCTGAGAAAAACTTAAATATTAAGAAAATTAAAAAAATAGTACACATTAATAAAATAGGATGACCAATCCTAGTAGGAAAACGATAAAAGATATCTAGATATACAGATACTGATATAGCATATAAAAGATAGCAAAATACTACCGATAGAGTACCCAGATGAAACCTGAAAATCACAAGAATACCAGTAAGTAATAAAAGGTAAAAATGCCATTTATTACCAGAGTAATAGATTAATTTAATTGATGTTTGAAAATACGAGCTAAAATATTTTTGTATTTTATGTTCTTTTTCTAATACAGAATATTTTAAAATATTGTTAAGAGTAGTCACGTTGTATTTTCTTTCATCAAAAAAATTCCAATATACAAAGCTTTCATAGTCGTTTTTTGTCCAATTATTTTCTTTCAAAATTTTAGGATTATTCATATTAATTCCTAGTATTGGATAATCATGTAACTTTCCTCTCAAACTATTAAACTCATGATATTGTTGATATTCTATTGAAGTCAAATGGGTACGTGCTAGATTATCTCCAATCAAGAACAACAGGAATGGCATCAAGAAAATCACAAAGTATATTAAGTACATTTTTTTCGGATATTTGCCAATTAAAAACAATCCTATGATTGGAAAACCATAAACCAAAACGGCATAAGTGCCAGGTATTCTTATCAAAAATGACAATGAAAATAAGAACCCTAATCCTAACACAGAGAAAATAGAAACTTTTCTTCGATTGCTTAATAAAACTAAAAACGCGAACAGGCTGTTCGCACCCACCATGATACTGGTTGATGAATAATCGACTTGGACAATAAAAAAACTGTAAAAGTAAAGATATACAATCAGAAAAGGAATGAAAAAAGCGTCAAAGTTTTTTATCCTTGCCAAACTTCTGACAAAAATAAACAAACTTAAAATATGTGCAAAATATAACGCCAATCCATACCATGGAATATCATTAGTCATTTGATACAAAAGGTGGAGCAATTTCATGTAAAAAAAGGAAGTAAATTCTGAGATAAATCCTCCTTCGGCATCAAATAAAATACCTACGTTATCATTAACACCATAGGTTCTGGGAAGTACAAGTAGCAAAGAGGCTACAAACAACACCGTAAAGGCAAATGAAAAAGTATCATTTCTAAATAAATGGCAAATTTGACGATTGAATTTTTGAATTAACTTGATTATAGATTTCATGTTTGTTTTACACAAATGTATCGGTTTGGATGGATAGCCATCATTTCAATGGCGGTGTATGTTTTGGTTTTAGTTTAAGAATCAAACGACCATTGGGTAGTTGCTCAATGACAACTGCCTTGCATTTGAGGTTATAGTCAGGGGGGCTGCAATACTGATTTTTACTCATTGCTATGACATAAGCATTAGGATTGTTTATCAAAGCCGGTATCAGTTCATAACCTTTTTTTACACCTAGTCTTTTCAACTCGTTGTAAAAACCGGGTGAAAAAGTGTTGGTACCGCCAGCGTATACTATCTGATGAAAATTAAAATGATATCTTTTTAAGGGATCCATTTTTTCCCACTGGAGTGCAAGGGGTGGAATATACAATATTTTGCCTTGATATGCAAATTGTAATCTATTAAAAGAAGATTTAAAGAAAACATCTGTGGTGGAGCGCATATTGATATTAAATAGAAGCCCAAAAATCCCAAAAATAAAACAAGCGACAAACAGATTGTAATGAGTCTTTTTCATAGAAGATTTGCTTGATAAAAAATTAAAGATTAATAAATAAAAAATAATAGACATTAATAAAATAGGGTGAGCAATTCTTTCGGGAAAACGGTAAAAAGTATCAAGATATACCGAGACTAATATCACATACAAAATGTAGAAAAATAGCACAGATAAAGTCAGTGGATGAAACTTGAAAATAATCAAAATAGCAATCAGGAATAAAAGGTAGAAATACCATTTATTAAAGTAATTAAGGAATTTAACTAATGTTTGAAAATACGAAGCAAAATATTTTTGCGTATTATCTTTTTCTAAGACAGAATATTTAAAAATATTGCTAAGCGTATTGATGTTATATTTTCTTTCATCAAAAAAATTCCAATTGAGAAAATTGTCGTAATCATTTTTTGTCCAATTATTTTCTTCTAAAATTTTACGATTATTTTGATTCGCTTCTAATATTGGGTATCCGTGTAAATGGCCTCTCAAATTATTGAACTCTTGGTATTGTTGATATTCAGGTGAAGTCAAATAAGTACGCGCTAGTCCATCTCCAATCAAGAATAACAGAAAGGGTATAAAGAAAATCACAAAGTACATTGTTTTTTGATAGGTGTATATCAAAAACAATCCTATGATTGGAAGCCCATAAACCAAAACCGCATTGGTGCCTGGCATTCGTATCAAAAATGACAGTGAAAATAACAGGCCTAATCCTAACACATAGAAAATAGACCCTTTTCTATTGCTTAAAAAAACTAAAAAAGCGAATAGGCTATTAGCACCCACCATGATACTGGTTGAGGTATAATCGACTTCGGTAATAAAAAAACTGTAAAAGTAAAGATATGCAATCAGAAACGGAATGAAAAAAGCCTCAAAATTTTTTATTCTTGCCAAACTTCTAACAAAAATAAACAAACTTAAAATATGGACCACATATAATATCAATCCATACCATGGCATGTCATTGCTGATATGATACAAAAGATGGAGAAATTTCATGTAAAAAAAGGACGTAAATTCTGAGATAAATCCTCCTGTAACATCAAATAAAATACCAACGTTATCATTAACAGCATAAGCTCTTGGGAGTACAAGTAGCAAATAAGCAACAAACAACACTGCAAAGGCAAATGAAAAAATATCATTCCTAAATAACTGACAAATTTGACGATTGAATTGTTGAATTGACTTGATTAGATATTTCATCTTTAATTTAGGCCTTAGTTATATGAAAGACGCTAGTGCATCTTGATTGGTTTTTATTAGTTAAGGGCAGACACGCAGCAGGTATGCCCCTACACCCGTTCGGTAGGAGCGAACCTGTGTGTTCGCCCAACCTGTGTGTTCGCCCAAGCTTAACTAGAAAATGATGTGCTTATTATTAGCAAGCTTTTCTCTAATGATATCTGATTTCTTTAGGTTGACTGAACAGTCGTTTAAAAATAGCCCTATATTTAAGTGGAATGACTTTAATCATAGGTCTCTCCGCGAGTCAAGTTGTCATTGTAATAAGAGTGAGTTAAATTAGCAATGGCGCTAATATTAGCATATCAAAAACATTAACCTTTGCTTAAAACAATAATACCGATCATAATGAAAAATACGCCTATCATTTTATTCATCGTCAGTGATTCATTCAAAAAAACAACGCTGGCAACCATCATAAAAGCATAGATGAGACTTAAAAAAGGGTAGGCATAACTCAGCTCAAATTTTGACATCGCTAACATCCAACTGAGTCCTGAACAAAATGTTGCTATAATTGCAGAAATAACCCAAGGGTTTAATAATAAAATCAATAAAAACTTGACTTTTCCAAAACCATCTAACGGTAGTTCTCCAGCATTGTTCACTTGCCACTTTATAACAAGTTGACTATACATTGTCAAAACAAGGGTTATCAATACAGCAATATATCCAATATAGTTATTCATTTATTTTACTTTGAATCTCTCTTTAAAAATACCTTTGATGCTTCTGCTCATGAGCATCCAAAAAACACCCAAACTATAACGAAAATCTGCCAGCGTTTTAAACTTAGGTAAAAGACTATTCAAGAAGTTTTTCGGTTTGAGGTAAAAAAATAATTTATGGGCAACCCATCCTCTTGATGCTTTTGCTTGAATGTCATTCAGCTCATCAGCCGTCATTTTTAGCGTGTCATGCCAACCCTGAAAGATAAATGTCCCTGGGATGGTTTCCTTACTTAGCAATTGTTCTTGTTGAAATATATCGTAGAGTTCCGTACCCACATAAGGTTGGGCTACAAAAAAATGAGCAAAGTCCACTTCTGAATGATAGGCAAAATCGACCGTTTCCATAATTTGTTCTTTGGTTTCATAAGGAAAACCAATGATAAAAAATGCACCTGTCCAATAACCTAATTTATTGGATTTGGTAATCAATCTGCCAATTTGTTCCAAATCGATAGGCTTTTGGATGAACTTAAGCGTTTCAGCATTACCTGTCTCAATTGGCACCGTCATCTTATAAAACCCAGCTTTACGCATTTTATCCAGGAGAATATCATCATCTGCCAGCCATGCACTGATTCCAGCGATATTACTCAAAGCAATATCCAATTTATTGCCTTTTTTATTCTCATCAATAAAGTAGTCGCAAAACTCATAAATCCGTTCTTTTTTCATGATAAATTGATCATCAAGGATACAAATTTCACGAATCCCATATTCTGAAACCAACATCTCAATTTCTTTGAAGAGTTGTTCCAATCCTCTCGCTCTATATCGGCGTTTCCACATATTTTTACTGCAACAAAATACACATTTATAAGGGCATCCACGAGAGGTCATGATTGTGGCAATGGGTTTTTTGCGGGAGAAATTAAAAAGTTGATGGTTGTACTTTTTGTAAAATGCCATATCAATAAACTGACGATCTGGAATCGGCAATATATCTAAATCAGAAATCAGTTTTCTTGGCGGGTTTTCTACCACAGAGTTATCAGAAGCACGGAAGCACAACCCCTCTACAGATTCAATAGGCAATTTATCTCTCAATGATCTCACCAAGTGTTCTAAGGTGATCTCACCTTCATGACACACAATAAAATCGACAAAGGCATTATCACGAAGAATCGATTTTGCTTCTAAAGTCGCATGAGCCCCGCCCATGACAATGGGGACAGCGGGGTACAATCGTTTAGCCATCGCAGCAATTTCTAAAGCTTCGGCAAAATAGCCTGTAAAGCAACAGGTTATACCAATCAAGTCTGGTTTTGCTTGACTTATTTCCGCATGAATTTGCGCTTCATCATTGATACCTTTGACATACATATTGCCTTTTCGTTTGGGATTTTCTGCGCCCATGGCATAAAGGTCCAAAATAGAAACGTTAATTTCATTCCCGAAAATCTGTTTCAAATAAGTGGCTAGAGAAACCAATCCTAAGGGTTCTGACATGTGAATATCCAGATGACGCACAACAATGTATGGATGGATAAGAATAATATTCATTTTATATTTTTCTCTTTATTTACAACAGTATGTATGGTTAATAAGTGTTTGATATGAAAGTCCTTTAGCCTCTGCTTTTGCTTGATAGCTTTGAAGAACTTCATTATCCAGCATGATAATAACACAAGTTTTATCTTTGGCTTCGGCTTGCAATTTTGAGAGATGAGGTACGTCCTTAGCCCTTTTTG
>JAYQWI020000940.1:0-5741 GCA_035871815.2 Candidatus Parabeggiatoa communis | reverse complement strand
CCTACGCCTCCGTCAAAGCGGTGGAAATACCCAAGCCCTTGGCACGCGCATCACAGTACGCACAGGTGAACAGGTACAAACCGCTCAAGTGGGAACTGAAGGATCATACCTTTCTCAGCACCAATCTGATTTACACTTTGGCCTGGGATCAGCAACCAAGGTTGATGAACTCACGATTTATTGGCCCGACGGCGCGGTGGAAAAACATCAGGATATTGAATCGGATCGGGTGGTGATGTTTGAGCATGTTGCTGACTATAGAAATTAACGACGTTTTGGAATCCAAAACTTTAGCTTTGGGCCTCTATTTCCAAAGCTAAAGCTTTGGATTCCAAGATAGCCGATAGTTTATGATTTAGTACATCACGACAGGGAATGTTTATAATAGATTTGTTCTTAAATAACGTAATGTGTTGAAATTAAAACAAATAAACTGATAATTGGACAAGTATAATAAGGATACTAAAACAAAAGCAGGGTTCCTCCCACGCATCGTTAATTTGGTGGGTCAATTATTAGAGTCCAATTGATTATTTATTTTGAAATGGGCAAAAAACGCATCCTACGCTTGCTAAAGCTTTGGACTCCAAACAAGCTGTTTTTTTATTATTCCAACGCTGTGCCTTAGAACTTAAAAATACTATATCAATATGAACACACATATTAACACTGGTATTCCAGATTTTTTGGAATCACCCCCTTGTTCACAGGTTAATCCTCCTGTAATAACACGTAAACAAGAGCTTCCCTTCTTAGACTTACAGTGGGAAGATTTTGAAAAATTATGTTTACGATTGGCCCGATTAGAAGCCAATATCGAACATTGTCAATTTTACGGTACCAGAGGACAAAATCAAGAAGGTATTGATTTATACGCTAGAGTTAAAGGCGAAGAAAAATATAGGGTTTATCAGTGTAAGCGTGAAAAAAGTTTTGGTCCTGCAAAAATTAAAGAGGCTGTCTCAAAATTTCTTCAAGGTGCTTGGGCAAATAAAACAGATACTTTTATCCTCTGTACTATAGAAAACTTGGTTTCTAATGAACGATCTAAGGAATTAGAAATACAAGCAACTAGGCTTAAAGAAAAAGGCATCAATTTCTTATCGTGGGGTAGTGATGAACTTTCAGCGAAGTTAAAAGATCATCCAAAAATCGTTGACGATTTTTTTGGTAGAGACTGGGCTATTGCATTTTGCGGTCAAGAAAATGTTGAGTTTTTAGAGAAAAATATTTCAGTGGAATCACTTAAAAGCCATTTAAAAACCTTGTCTCAACCCCTTTTAAATTGGGAAACCACATTATCAGATGGACAATGGTTAGAACGACAAGAACTCAATGATATTCAAAAGAGTCTTAATTCAGATTCGAGTACCACTTTGTTATTAGGCAAACCCGGTAGCGGTAAATCCGCTTTATTAGCACGTCTAGGAAAAATATTAGTCGCTCAAAAAATCACTGTATTTGCAATTAAGGCCGATTTTCTCTCTAAAAAAATAACAACTCAAGAGGAACTTGCTCAAAACATCAATCTACCCACGATACCTCAAATTTGTGTACAAACGATTGCAAGAACGGAGCAGGTTTTTGTATTAATTGATCAATTAGATGCATTATCTGATTTAATGGTTTTATATTCTGAGCGGTTGCATATACTTTTGGATTTAATTAACGCCTTATCTGATGTGAAAAATGTCCATATTGTTGCCTCTTGCCGTACCTTTGAACATCAACACGACCCACGCCTACGACACTTAAAGGCTGAAATTGTCAATTTGGAATTGCCAGTTTGGGATGATATTGCTAAAATTTTAGACAAAAAAGGCATTAAGACAACTGGATGGAATAAGGAATTATGTGACATTTTGCGGGCTCCACAACATTTGCTGATATTTGAAGAAGTCTATCAAGGTATTACTGAACAAGATATTTTCCATTCTTACTATGGATTGTTAGATAAATGGTGGGAAATGTGGCAAAAAAGGATAAGTCAATCTGAATCTAATCCAGATATAGCAAATAAAGCGGCTGATTTAGTAGAAAAAATCGCCATAAAAATGGCAGATCAGGAAGAATTATGGTTATCAAACAAGGAACTTTCGTTGTCGCTAGTACACTATCAAAAGCAACAATCTATCATCAAATACTTAGAAGCCAATAATATTTTAATTTGCAATGGCAATAAAATAGGTTTTAGCCATCAAACTTTATTTGAATATACACGCGCCCGCGCTTTTGTGCATCAAGAAGGCACATTGTCTCAAATCGTCTTAGCAAGACAAAATAGTTTCTTTATACGTCCTCAACTTTTGTATGCTTTGCATTATGCCCGTGAAACTAATTATGCTGGCTATAAACGAGAATTTGCCATACTTTGGAAAAAAACAACTTTACGCCAACATCTGAAATTTTTGCTCATTGAGTTTTTAGGGCAATTAACACAACCAGAAGATTTTGAAGTAGCTTGCTTATTGCCCTATTTAAAGCAATCTCAATATCGCCGTCGTGTCATTATGGCTATGCAGGGTAGTGAAGGTTGGTTTGCGCGTCTGGATGAAACACACTTACCTATATTAATGTGTCAACATAAAGAAGAAGCGAGAGAAGTGGTATGGTTACTTATAGAGGCCTGGCGTTTTGCTAAAGATAAGGTGCTGGCACTTATTAATAATTACTGGTTGTATGATACTGAAAAAGACGAATTGAGTTGGTTAGTCTTTGGATATTTAGAGGAGTGGGATCAAAAAACGATAGATAACGTTTGTAATATAGCGAAACGTACAAGCATTATTTCGCCATGGAATGTTAATAATCTTGCCAAGACTATCTCGGTAAAAACGCCAGAATTAGCACCACTGCTTTTAAAAACTTTTTTAGAACGTCGTTTGCAAGAAATACGCAAGCATCAAATACCAAAAGCATTACCATCTCCCTTATCTAATGAGGCAACGCTAGAACAACATGTCGATTATATCAATACTTGTGACGCGCATTATAAGCCTTATATGGAGTTATTAGAATCCAGCGCTTGGAGTGACTTGCATATTACAGTAGAAGCGGCAGCAAAAGCATTTCTATATGCGCTATGGGATTGGTTTATTAAAGTGCTTCAAGAAATTGCTGATGAACCACATCCATTTGTGATTGGTTATCGTCCTATCCACAGGTTACATGATTTTAGAGATAGTAGTATTCCAATAGAAAATTATCCATTGTTGGCCTCTTTTGAAACGGCTGTCGTTACGTTTGCTACGCACAGTGCTGATGATTTTCTAAAATTTGTCGAGCGATACCAAGATGAAAACTTGTTACCCATACAACGCCTGTTAGCGTATGGTATGGAAAAATTAGTAGAAAGTAATCCTGATACGGTGTTGCCGTTTTTATTATCAGACAAAAGACGTTTTGTTTTAGGTCATTTTGAAGATTCACACTCAGACAGTAAACAACTCATCACCACTATTGTACCTCATCTAAATAAGTTACAAAGAGAGAAACTAGAAACCGCGATAAGTCAATGGAAGAGGTACTCGCATTTTCCAGCAGATGATGATGTTAAAACCCGTTTTAATCGTATTCAATCGAATCGTGAACATCGTTTGCGTTTATGGCGAGCATTTCCGCGTGACTATATGAGTGAAAAAACAAAGCAATTAGTCGCTGAAGAAGAACGTGCATTTCCAAATTTTAGTGATGATAACAATTTTGGGCAAATTAGAAGTATTGAGCCTTGTGTTTCTTCTAAACAAATGGAACAAGCCAAAGACAAAGAATTATTAAAAGTATTTTCTGAATTGACTGACAATACGGGTTGGGATCACCCTCGCTATCATGACAAAGGTGGCATGATTCCAGTTGCCAGAGAATTTGAAAAACTAGCCGAAGAACAACCAAAACGAGTTGTAAAACTCATTTCGCATTTGCAACCCAAAGTCAATGAAATTACAGTAGGACGTGCTCTAACGGGTTTATCAAAAACGGAATATGAACCTGAAAAACTCTTTGCTTTAATTTTAGAATTGCATCAGCGCGGTTTTCAAAGCGATGATTTTCGCCAACATGCTGCACGAGCTTTAGATGAACTCTTAAATAAAAACGTTCAACTACCAAATGAATTGTTATCTTTACTTGAAAGTTGGTTAGAACCTGTGCTTCTGTCTGAAGAAAGAAATGTTTTGGGAGAACAAGTAGATAAATCTGATAATCAGAAAGAATCACATGTAAGTCCTGTGTTATGGGGGATGTTTGGTGGTTCTCATATTTTGCCAGAAGGAAACTACAGCTTTCTTAGCACTCTCTGTAGAGCGTATCTATTAACAAATCCACCCTCTATTGAACGTTGGCTATACATTTTAGAAACCAATCTTGAACGTTCTGAAAAAGATGAAGTTTGGGAAAGCTTAGCGATATTTTATCTACGTTATTTGAGTTGGGCAGAGCCAAACCGTGTTGAGAGTTTTTTAGATAAACTATTCACACGTTTTCCTAATGTCAGGGATAGTCAAGGCGGAGCATTTTTAATTGCCAATATGCGATTTGATGTAATAAATTCCCTAATTGAGAAATGGTTGATCGCATTACGGGATAGTCATTGGACTAACGGCGCACAAGCCTACGCAGAAATTTTGTTATTATATCATCTTAACTTTCCTGAAAATGAGTGGGCAAAAACAGAAGTCGATACGATTTGTCTTGGCAATTCAAAAGAGTCTTTAAAAATGCGTAACATGCGGATTGGACTTGCTTTTACTACGGTAAATTTATGGTCTGATCTTAAATACAACATATACCGTGAAAGATTAACAGAAATATTATTATATCTTATTCCTGATGCTGATGATCAGGTACAAAATGCTGTTTCTGGTGTATATCATCTGACAAAAACGCTCATCCCTGATGATTATACAGAACTTTTATTAGATGCACTTTACGAATATCCTGCAATGCTTAGGCAAAGGAATTCAGAATTTTTGCTAGAACATTTGGAGAAACATGTTCTCACAATGCCAAAGCAGATTTACCAAATATGTAATGCGTATTTAAATGAGATTGGTCAAGATATTGCCAACCCACAAATGAGTTATATGTCGAGTGCAGCAAGTTTAGTCAGTATAGCTTTGAATTTACAACGTTCAGATGAACCTTACCGGAGTGAAGGCTTAGCATTATTTGAGCGGATGTTGGCATTAGATGTTTATGATGCAAGGGAAACTTTGATAAAACTAGATAACAGGCCTTCTAAAAAAAGTCATTAATTTTGAATATGAAGCTGAAGATCGTATTTTTGTCGAACATTTGGCTTACATCCGTGACACCATTGGATTTCACGGTACCAGCCTTGATGAGTTGGAGTCGGCTTTTCATGAAGCGATTGATCACTATCTAGCCGTTTGCGAAAAGATTGGGCAAAAACCACAGAAGCCCTACTCAGGAAATATCATACTGAATATTTCTCCGGAAGTACATCTGGCTATCGCAAAGGCTGCTGATATGAACAGTCTCAACCAGTAGGTAGCTGATATATTAACCCAAACCGTTCCGGTATCGTCTCGTACTATACCAATCTAAAAATCAGTTCTAACCAGATTAAATCCATATTGATATAAAATGAAACTAAGTAGTATAACAATTGAAAATTTTCGCGCCGTTAAAAAATTAGCATTACCACTTGATCCACAATTAACCGTCTTAGTAGGCGACAATGCGGCCGGTAAAACGACCATTCTTGATGCCATTGCGCTAGG
>JAYQWI020000939.1:0-2840 GCA_035871815.2 Candidatus Parabeggiatoa communis | reverse complement strand
AAGCCATTTCTGTAAAGGGATGATCAGTGCCTTGCCAGAGGGATAACACTGTATCGTAACTCGAACCCACCGTGGAAAAAATCACATTGTCGTAATCAGTGCTAGGGGTATAGAGATACCAAACGCTGGCGGCACCGGCTTCGGGTGAACAACTGGGAGACAGTTCACCGCTTTCAAGCGTTGCACCACCCGTGTTTTGGGTATTGAGATAGGGCAAAGGTTCCTCAATCGAAATGGCATTGGCCACATCATCATTGGATGGAGGCAATGTCATGTTAATAACCAAAAGCCCGGTTTGCGGTAGCAAACTACCTCCCCCGACTTTACCCGCTGCCACACTTATATAGTAAGTAGTGCCCTTGGAAAATTCCACGCTTACTCGTGAATCTGGCCCGCCATTGCCATCATCGCAAGCCATTTCCTCAAGAGGGTGTTGATTACCCGTCCATACCGACAATAGGGTATTGTAGTCAGAAGAAACCGTATCAAAAACAACACGTTGGGTATCATTAGCCGTATATTGATACCAGACACTACCCTGATTATTAGAATCACAACTGGCTTTGAGTTCATTAGATTCTAAGCTCGCCTCTTTTGTGTTTTGGACGTTGTTATAAGAGAAATTGGCATCTGGCGTGATTTCTATCGCATCCGCTAAATCGTCATTGGTGAGCGAACTAACAGAGTTGGCATTTAATATCAGGTTACCAGTTGCACCACGAAACCCGCTGATATTAATAAAGTAGGTATTACCGGTTTCTACGGCTAGACTCAAGTGCGATTGTATCTGATTGCCATTGTCATCATTACAATCCACTTCAGTCAGGGGATGACGGGTGCCTTGCCACACGGATAATAGCGTGTCATAGTCAGAGCCAAGAGTATCAAGAGTAACTGTTTGATCACGGGTAGCCGTATATTGATACCAAACGCTGGCACTTACCAACTTAGTCGTAAAGTCATTAAAACATTTAGACAATAATTCGGCGGGTTCATTACCAGCTTGTTGGGAACTTTGCCGGTTGGTGTAGGGAAGAGTGGTAATATCTATGGCAGCTACCAAATTATCATTATCAGGGGCTGCCAATCCGAGAGGTGCAAAGAGTATGGATAGGATAATCCATACGGGGAGATGTAAAAAGGTTAATTTCTTCATCATCTGTTTCCTTATATTTTCTGCCCAAACTAAAATAGAAGCAAAAGTTTTGGCATCGTTTGGACTTATATTCAAAAAAAAACGCCGGGAAACGCGAACGCATCCCGGCGTGTTCAATAGAATCAATAAACCCATTTTCTATCAATAAACTGGGTTTATCAAATACGATAAATGAATTACAAACAAGACGGTAAGCTGTTATTCATCAAAATACCATCATTACCGCATTCCGTGAAGATAAAAGCCTTAAACGCACCCGTCATATCGTCTTGCCGATTGAAACTAAAACCAACAGTGTACTCGCCAAGTTCATTAGCGGGCTTCTTGTTGCTACTACTATAAGGGTTACTGGGATCATAAGCACTCGCTGGAATACCCAAGTTGGTAGCAAAATCAAGCCCCTTCGCAGCTAACTGAGTTGCATCCAACATCTCGAAGCCATCATTCGCAACCTTAATACCCGTCTTGATTGACGTAGGTATTGGAGCGGTATTACCAAAGTAGCCGTTATTGAGGTTAGGCATGTCACCCAGCGATGGCTCTCCACTCCGTTGAGTGACGTAGCTCTCGTAAGTGCTGAAGTTTGTATGTCCCTTGTTTGCCTTGGAAACCGATTTGAGCTCAGTTACCTCATAGAGTCCAGTCTCATCACCACCGCCCAAGGAATCATTAGTGGCATCAAAACGAACCCCGTACTTTGTGCCATCAAAATCGAAGACGATGTCACCCCAAGTTATCAGCGTCCCGTGATAGGGTACGCCTCCCAGTGGTAGACGGCTATTAAGGGCTACTGTCACGGTATCTTTATCCACTCTCACCGCGATGCCGTATATTTCAAAGTAAGCGTTGCCCACTCTGACAACACCAAATTCAGGACTTGTTCCAGTGCTATCATTGATGGAGTCTTTTGTGTACATCCATCCGGCGTCTACCATGACGCACAATGGCGGTTCAATATTGTCACCAAGACACGTCCCAATGGCTTCAATATCATTGAATTCGCCCACTGTGGCATGGCTGGGGTAAGATGTGCCGTCGGTAAGATCAAGAACCGTCAGTGTCGGAGAATTATGCCGATTTAACAGTAGTTTGTCATCAAACTCTGGGAGCATCTCAATGGCTTCAACATTCCCACCTACCTCAGCAACCTTCGTAACATTCTCGGTAGCAGGATCATAAGAAAACACCTTGGAACGGTCAGCATAGTAAAGCAAACTGCCGTTGTTATTCCACGTCATATCCTCAACGTATGAGGAATAGGCACGTCTAACTCGATTATCATCTGATAGACACGCAACAAAATCGTCTGTGGCGTGAGAAAAGATCAAATCAGATTGACGTGGGTTTGCCATATTAATTTGAACCAGACCACATTCTTCTGACCAGCCCCACAGGCTATTATCCGTCGGATTAAACGAAATTGCAGAAACTTCTGTACCACACACTAACTGTCCCCGAAAGTCAAAGCAAATATCGCCTATTCCATAGACAGTGCCAGTCTCGTGATCTATTTGATAGAGGTGTCCAGGCAAATCACCATCATCACCCGAAGACGCATAGACTTCACCTTGGGTACTCACATCTAACCCTTCAATATCAAGCCCAGGATGAAAACCATCAGGGTCCAGTCTTTCAACCCCGGAAGAACCGATTGTGACAATTTGCGTGTCACTCAAACCGCCAT
>JAYQWI020000938.1:0-2987 GCA_035871815.2 Candidatus Parabeggiatoa communis | reverse complement strand
GCATGAACATTGAGCATCAATATTTAGAATTGATGCAAAAATATCGCCCTTATGAAGGCATTTGTCTAGCCGATACGTTTGAATTAGCAGAAGATAAGCAGCAAGAACTCTTTGTGCCCGAAAATACCCAACGGGTTAAACAGCAACAACAAAGCGATTTCTTTGTGATTATCGGCAATCCGCCCTATAACGCTTGGCAAATCAACGAAAATGATAATAATAAGAATCAGAACTATAGCACTGTGGATAATTGGGTACGAGAAACTTATGCCAAGGATTCTAAGGCGACTTTGAAAAATGCGTTATCGGATCCCTACGTCAAAGCCATTCGCTGGGCTACAAATAAAATTGGAAAAGAAGGCATTGTCGCCTTCGTCACGAATAACAGCTTTTTAGACAGCATTGCTTTTGATGGCATGAGAAAACACCTAGCCCAAGATTTTTCTCAGATTTACATTTTGGTTTTAGGGGGCAATATCCGAAAAAATCCCGGAAAAACGGCTAGTGTTTTTGATATTAAGGTGGGCGGGAGTATTAATCTATTGACAAAAAGTAAGACGCAAGACAAGGCAATCTATTACGCTTGTATTTATGAGACTTTAAATAAAACGGACAAATTGTTAGCTTTAAAAGAAACCGTCAATTGGCAACCCATTCTGCCAAATGAAAATCATGTCTGGCTAACAGAAGGATTGCATCAAGCCTTTGACGAATATATCCCATTAGGCACCAAAGCCGCTAAAGCTGAAAAGGGCATTACAAAAGGCGTTATTTTTAAGACTTATAGCAATGGCGTGAAAACTAACCGTGATACTTGGGCTTATCATTTTAATCGGCAAGCACTAGAAGAAAATATGCAACGTACCATTGCCTTTTATAATCAACAAGTTGAACAATGGATAAATAACAAAGATAAACAAGTTAAGGTTGATGATTTTGTGGTCTATGATGAGAGTAAAATCAGTTGGAGTGGGGATTTAAAAATGTGTCTAAAAGCCGGAAAAATGGCGGCATTTTCTGATCACAAAATAAGGCACTCTCTTTATCGCCCTTTTACTCGTTCATACCTATTTTTTGATAGAACTATGAATAATCGAGTTTATGTTTTTCCGTCAATTTTCCCTACTCCAAAAACTGAAACAGAAAATCAGGTGATTTGTTTGACAGATAAGGGTTCAGAAAAACCATTTCTAGTTTTAGTCAATTGGAAAATTGTTGATTTACATTTTGTTGGTGCAGGTTCTTCTACTCAATGCTTCCCCTTCTACACCTATTCTGAAGACGGTACCAATCGCACAGAAAACATCACTGACTGGGCCTTAAACCATTGGCAACAACACTATCAAGATAAATCCATTACCAAATGGGCCCTATTCTACTACGTTTACGCCCTATTACATCATCCAGATTACCGAGAAAAATACGCCCAAAACCTAAAAAGAGCATTGCCACGCTTACCACTCGCTCCCACATTCTGGGATTTTGCCCATGCTGGCGAACAACTGGCTGACTTACACCTTAACTATGAACAAGCCCAACCCTATCCATTGGAAGAGAACGAAAATCCAAAATACCCCTTTAGCCTAGAAGTTGACAAAATGCGTTTGTCCAAAGACAAAACTCAACTGATGTACAACAAGTTTTTGACTTTAAAAGGAATTCCCAAAAAAGCGTTTGATTACAAACTAGGCAACCGCTCCGCGCTTGACTGGATTATCGATCAATATCGCATCAAAATCGACAAACGCAATTGCATGGTTAATAATCCTAATCGCAAAGAAGAGGAATATTACATCATTGATCTGATTAAAAAAATCATCACCGTGAGCCTAGAAACCCAGCGTATTGTGGAAGAAATACAAAATCTCCAATTTGATCGTCAAACCTGACAGGTTTTTAAAACCTATCAACTTAACATGAAAATAAATAATAATGTGCTATTTTTAGATATGGAATTTGGAGAAATTTATGGCTCCTACCATAGAGATCATATTCCTACAGAAATAGGCGGTATAATCTATAACCTCAAAACAGACTCACTGTCATTCGTGAATCATGAATTTCTATATGACGGGGATCTTGTACTGAGGCAAAATTTGACAAACGATTTAGGGCACACTATTGGATTGTCCGAAACGGTCGAAAATACTAAAAGAAACGAATATCAGAAGAAATTTGATCCCAGTTATAGCCTAAATTATAGCGATAAGATAAAGCGAAGAAAGAAGGCATCTCGCGTGTTAGGAAAGCTACAATATTATTTTGATGATTTAGTCAAGAGGTATCATGTCAAACAGCTTGTACTTTTTGGTGGTAGCGAAGATTTAAATTTATTAAAAAAGGCACACATTAATATATCAAATCTGGATAGGCTTGATATACAGCACACGATTATGCAAAAACTTCAATATCAACTCTCTCTTGATAAAGTATCAAGGGTTATAAAGTTTTACTCGAATAAAAATTCGATTGGTTCTACACATTTTCGCTATGCCGTTCCACCTCAATATAGACAGCTCATCAAACCTCACAAAGCGATAGGAGATGCTTGCAGAATATTTTTGGTATACCAAGAATTTTTGAGAGATTCAGAAGGCTTTATTGAAAAGTCAACTCATCATCTTCAAAAAATCGCCAAGAGGGAAGCTAAAAAAGTTGAACCAATATACGCCAGATTGAAAAAAGTCTTTCCAGACGTTTCAACTCGTCGTTCAGGAGAAGCCTGTTTTATCATCGTCAAGCCCGCCAATCAACCATACATTCAAAATGGACAGGAACGTAAACACTTCCCGTTTAAAATAGAGAAGCGTAACTTTACAATATCTAAAAAATTCTTGGATGATCCGTCATTAAAAGAGAGAGAGATTTATCCTATTAAGTACCATAGTATTCAAGGATATTATTGTCGTAAAATTCAAGATGTAAAAGCAATTGCAGCCCGATATAATGTAAAAGTATACACCTCACTTAATCCGGCAGACAGACAA
>JAYQWI020000937.1:0-4914 GCA_035871815.2 Candidatus Parabeggiatoa communis | reverse complement strand
TTCAATTTTTCACGTATTTACAAATGTGCGCTGTCTAGTTTGAATATTGCTATCGCTTTCATAAAAGCCGCTTATTATTAAATAAATGTTAAATAAAACAGGGGGTGACTTTTTTAGAAAGCTTTGATAGCCACTTGCCCTTTTAATAAGGAATGGCGATTATAAACTTTTTTTGTTGAAAATCTCTATAAGATTTTATAGCGAATTGGGAGTTGGGAATGATTAATTAGTAAATGAACGTTAAAAATTAATGATATTGGAATTGGGAATTGTGTGTGTGAAGTGTGTTAATTTTAAATATGTGCTTTAAAACAATGTAGTCAGCGTTTTCCTTTTGCCTGAAAAACAGGATTTGTAGGGGCAAGCCCTTGTGGTTGCCCTGTATTTAACGCAATAGAAAAATCCTATACTACAATGAATTAGGAAATAAACGAATTAGGCCATTCTAAAAAATTAATAATCACCTAACGAAAGGGGCAACCACAAGGGATTGCCCCTACGAGCCGTATTTAGTTCGGTTGCATTTGCATCAGCGCACGTCGGTAATCCACAGGCATAATCTTGACAAATTTCGGTAAATAGCTCTCCCAATTTTCAAGAATCTCTTTTGCGCGGCTACTGTTAGTGTAATGCAGATGTTGCTCAATCAGCGTTTTGAGGCGAAGCGCATCATGCTTTGTCATGTTGTGCATGATATCCACTCGTCCATGCGTTTCTAAATCGCCACCTTGATGATAGAGATTTTTTAAAGCCTCTTCTTCCTCAACAATGCCTTCTAATTCCACCATCGCCAAATTGCAACGTTGTTCAAAATCCCTCTTTTCATCAAGTACATACGCGATACCACCGCTCATACCTGCCGCAAAGTTACGCCCGGTTGAACCGAGTACGACGACAACACCGCCTGTCATGTATTCGCAGCCATGATCGCCTACCCCTTCAATGACGGCTATCGCGCCAGAGTTACGCACGGCAAAACGCTCACCCCCAACGCCTCGGAAGTAACATTCTCCGCTAATGGCACCATACAAAACGGTATTGCCCACAATGATATTGTCTTCTGGCACAATGGGGCAGGTTTTGGAGGGATAAATCACTAAACGACCACCGCTCAAGCCTTTACCCACGTAGTCATTGGCCTCGCCTATCAGTTCAATCGTCACACCCTTCGCGACAAAGGCCCCAAAACTTTGTCCAGCACAACCTGTGGCCTTAATAGAAATGGTGTTTTCTGGCAGGCCGGCATGTCCATAACGCTTGGCTACCTCACCTGAGAGCATGGCACCGAAAGTGCGATTGTAATTATAGATCGGTATTTCAATTTGCACTGGAGTACGGTTTTCCAATGCTGGCTGTGCCTGCTTGATCAGTTCTTGATCAAGGGCTTTTTCTAAACCGTGATCTTGTACTTCACAATTATAAATCGACACCTCTGGGCTAACTTCTGGTTTATATAAAATACGAGAAAAATCAAGCCCTTTCGCTTTCCAGTGTGAAATGGCGCGATTCATGTCGATTTTATCAGTTCGACCGATCATCTCATTTACGGTTCGGAAGCCCAATTTTGCCATCAGTTCTCGTACTTCTTCAGCGATAAACATAAAGTAATTGACAATATGCTCTGGTTTCCCCGTAAACAGTTTACGCAATTCTGGATCTTGCGTTGCAATGCCTACCGGACAAGTATTGAGGTGGCATTTACGCATCATGAGGCAACCTTCTACAATCAGTGCTGCGGTGGCAAAACCAAATTCGTCAGCACCTAATAAAGCGGCTATCACAACATCGCGTCCGGTACGCAAACCGCCATCTGTTTGCACGGCAATACGTCCACGTAACTTATTGAGAACTAAGGTTTGATGCGTTTCCGCTAAACCCACTTCCCAAGGGGAACCGGCATGTTTGATTGAGGTGAGAGGACTCGCACCCGTGCCCCCATCATAACCTGAAATTGTGACATGATCAGCATGGGCTTTAGAAACACCAGCCGCTACCGTGCCTACACCGATTTCGGATACCAGTTTAACGCTGATACGCGCTTTGGGATTGACATTTTTTAAGTCATGAATCAATTGCGCCAAATCTTCAATCGAATAAATATCATGGTGTGGTGGGGGTGAAATCAATCCCACGCCCGGCGTTGAATGACGCACTCGCGCAATCGTAGTATTGACTTTATGACCCGGCAATTGTCCACCTTCACCCGGTTTCGCACCTTGGGCCATTTTGATTTGAATGTCATCAGAATTGACCAGATATTCAGTTGTGACACCAAAGCGTCCTGAAGCAACTTGTTTGATAGCGGAACGTTTGGAATCGCCATTAGGCAAGGGTTGAAAACGTTCTGATTCTTCACCGCCTTCCCCAGTATTCGATTTACCGCCGAGGCGATTCATTGCGATGGCTAAAGTGCTGTGTGCCTCATAAGAGATTGAACCATAAGACATCGCGCCAGTCGCAAAACGTTTCACAATCTCGGAAACCGGTTCGACTTCAGAAAGGGGTATCGCTTGCTCTGCAAATTTAAAATTAAACAGTCCACGTAGCGTTAATATACGCTCATTTTGCTCATTGATTTCCTTCGCAAATTCATCGTATAAAGCGCGATTGTTGCTACGAGTTGCATGTTGAAGTTTGGAGATGGTTTGGGGTGTCCAGATATGGTTTTCACCGCGCAAACGATAAGCCAATTCACCACCAACATCTAAAGCCTCGCGATAAATCTGTGCATTTCCATAGGCGGCACGATGTTTCTGCACCGTTTCTTCAGCGACTTCTGCTAAACCAACCCCCGACGTTTTACATTGGGTACCGGTAAAATACTGTTCTATAAACTGATCCGATAAGCCGAGGGCATCAAAAATCTGGGCACCACAGTAGGATTGATAGGTGGAAATCCCCATTTTTGACATGACTTTCAGTATGCCTTTATTCACGGCCTTGATATAGCGTTTATGCACTTCAGCTTCGCTCAATTCTTCTGGTAGCGTCTCACGAATAGCAGAAAGGGTATCAAAAGCCAGATACGGATTGATGGCTTCTGCCCCATAGCCGGCAAGCAAGCAAAAATGTTGAACTTCGCGCGCTTCACCCGTTTCTAGCACTAAACCCGATTCCGTGCGTAAACCTTTCCGGATCAAATGAAGATGAACCGCCGATGTCGCTAACAGGGCAGGGATAGCGATATGATCAGCATTCATGTCACGATCTGACAGAATGAGAATATTATTACCGGCCAATACCGCTTCTTCAGCTTGATTGCATAAGCTCGTCAGCGCCGTTTTCATACCAGAGGCCCCTAAATCTGCCGCATAGCACATACTCAGTGTTTTGGTACGAAATGCAGCGCCAGTACGGTATTCAATACGACGTATCTTTTCTAAATCGGTATTCGTCAGAATTGGTTGACGGACTTCTAATCGCTTATGTAAATCTTCCTTATCCAATCCCAATAAATTAGGCCGAGGCCCAATCAGTGAGACCAAAGACATCACTAATTCTTCTCGAATGGGATCGATTGGCGGATTCGTCACCTGAGCAAAATTTTGCTTAAAATAATCATACAATAATCTGGGACGATTGGATAACACTGCCAGTGAAGCATCTATCCCCATTGAACCTATGGGATCTTGACCGCCCACTACCATCGGAATCAAAAAGAATTTCAAATCTTCTTGCGTATAACCAAATGCTTGTTGGCGATCTAAAAGCGTTTGTGGATTAGGTGGCATAGCGGCCACTTCGGTAGGCAATTTTTCCAAGAGAATTTGTGTTTGATCTAACCAATCTTGATAAGGCAGATGGTTTGCCAATGCTGCCTTTAATTCGGCATCGTCAATGATCCGCTCTTGTTCGGTATCAATCAAAAACATTTTGCCTGGCTGTAAACGCCATTTTTTGACAATTTTTTCTTGTGGAATATTGAGGACACCCATTTCCGAGGCCATCACCACTAGATCATCATTGGTGATTAAATAACGCGCTGGGCGCAAGCCATTTCTATCTAAGGTTGCCCCAATTTGACGGCCATCAGTAAAGGCCACAGCGGCCGGGCCATCCCACGGTTCCATCAAGGCAGCATGGTATTCATAAAAAGCCCGACGTTTATTATCCATCAGTGGATTATTGTTCCACGCTTCAGGAATGAGCAACATCATCGCGTGTCCCAAGGAATAGCCACCTGCAACCAACAGTTCTAATGCATTATCAAAAGAGGCAGAATCCGATTGCCCTTCTACAATTAAAGGCCATAACTTGTCTAAATCATCACCTAACCATTTAGAAGACATCGAATGGCGACGTGCAGCCATCCAGTTCAAATTACCCCGCAAGGTGTTGATTTCTCCATTGTGGGCAATCATACGGAAAGGTTGGGCTAAATCCCAAGTGGGAAAAGTATTCGTTGAAAAACGCTGATGGACAAGGGCC
The DNA here is from genome assembly GCA_035871815.2 of Candidatus Parabeggiatoa communis. Classification (GTDB taxonomy): domain Bacteria; phylum Pseudomonadota; class Gammaproteobacteria; order Beggiatoales; family Beggiatoaceae; genus Parabeggiatoa; species Parabeggiatoa communis. The sequence continues at coordinate 486 of JAYQWI020000937.1, read as the reverse complement.
AGTGCGCTCACCATCCGCTCATCTTTTAAATCGGGATAGTAAAAGCCAACTTGATTAGCCAGCAACATGCCCTTGTAAAGTAAAGTGCGTGAGGAGAATGAAGGAATATAGAAATGGGCATAATCAATATTCAATTGACGATAGACAGTATGTTCAATCACCTTACGGATAACAAACAGTTTTCGCTCAAAATCCTCTTGACCGGTACAATTATTTCCTTTTTTAACAAAGACTTGCCGAACAACCGGTTCAATAGCTTTAACGCTTTCACCTAAGCCTTCATTATACGTTGGCACCTCTCGCCAGCCCAGTAAGGTTTGACCTTCAGCAACAATTTCTTCAGAGATCAACTTTTCACAAGCCGCACGGGTTTCAGCATCGCGTGGCAAAAATATCATGCCAACACCATACTCACCACTCTCTGGCAAAGTGATACCCACATTTGCACATTCTTCGCGCAAAAACGCATCAGGTGTTTGAATAAGA
>JAYQWI020000936.1:0-2115 GCA_035871815.2 Candidatus Parabeggiatoa communis | reverse complement strand
ATTTGGAACGAAAATAAAATTTGTACTTGATTCAATCGGGAAACGCTATCAATATTAGGTTATTGATTGTACTGACAATAGGCCTTTGCACCAATCCGATCATTCCCCTGATCTGTTGTACTCATGATAGAACGCTGATTGCACTGATTAAAGTGATTTGCGCTGATCTCAATTAATCAGACAATAAATTATTTCTGCAAATTCTGCTTTTAATCAATATATTAAACTATTTTAATATGCCATCAAATCATCACAAAACGTTTTAAAATTTTCATTATCCCTCTTTTAAGTAGTAATTCGAGGAAAAAAAATCAAAGTTGCCTAACCCAGTGAATTGAAAACTATCAAATAATTTTTTAGAATTCAGATAGTTATACATTTTGGCAAAGCCTGCGGAACGCTTAATCACAGACCAATATTTTAAAGGAATCGCATCCATCACAAATTGATCATTAGTCGATAGGATCAATTGCATTTGAGTGCCTTCCACTTTATTCATCAATAGCGATATCAAAGCGGTAGAACGTGTATAGTCTAATCCTTCCCCTATATCATCTATCAAAATACAACTCGGCAAATTAGCTTGTATTGCGTAATTCAATTGAATCAGAAGTGAAAGGCTGCGAAATAGGGCGGATGACATTTGAAGATGAGGTGTGACAGTCTCCAAGTCTTTTTCTTTTATCTGAATGCCATTGACAATCGTGCGGTTTTCTTCCAAATTGACTAGCCTTTGAAGGGAAATATCTTCCAATTCATAGCCACAAAAGCGCATATCTTCTATGATGCGTGGCACGTAATTTATATCATTCTGTTGCCCTTGGTTAAATATTGCGGCAACTTGATTGGAAGAGTTCAAATGAAACTTTGCCAAATCAAAAGCGGCAAAATTATCTTGGCCCATTTGTGTTCCAAATTGAAAATAGAGGGCAGATTTTCCCCACTGATATAAATGCTCAAGAAAGGGGTGTTGAATCGCATCGCGCCTACTCACAACGGCAAGTTCATTAGGCGGGGGTTGAAAGGCCAGATAGTCACTTGGTTTGTCTAATTGTTCGGTTAAGATTTTCCCACGGCCCGCCTTTTCCCGTTGTAAAAGCAGTTTATCACCTTGCCAGAGTTCTTCCTCTATCACTTCATCATCCGCAAAGCGCAGTCGATAGTTTATCTCCACACCATTATGATCAAAAATAACGGTAAAGTTGCAGGCGTTGTCCATTATTTTCAGCTCACCCGCTAATAACCTCGTTAAGGTTGCAATGGCATTAAGCGTTCTCGTTTTTCCCGTGGCATTTTTACCCACAATGAGATTCATATCATTCAAAGTGCAGCCTTCTAAACGCCATTGTTCCCGCGATCCTTCGTATTCAGTAAATTGTATTGATTTTAGTTTCATGGTTCATTCTTTATAAGTTATGTCGCAACGCCCAGGCAATGCAGCCAAAACAACAACTGATGGTAATGCAATTTATGCCCAAGCGGTTTGTTGTAAATGGAGATAAAGGGTTGGGTGCTTTTCCCAAAAATGCTTGAGTATATTAGAATCCCATAAGCACATAAGCAATTACGCCATTGTTCAATAAGTGCCGCTAATGCATCCGTGACATTCGGTATGACTTCGTTTGGGGTATCGGCTTCCGTCACAAAATTAGGCAACACAGGACAAGTTATCGTGTAACCCCCTTCTGGTTGTGGTTATAATATTAAAGGGAGTTTATAAATATTTGTTGGCATGATATGATTAACTTGTTGATTTATTGTATATAAAAACCTGATAGAACGCTGATTGTGCTAAAATGATTTACGCTGATCTCAATTAATCTAATCAGTGTTCTATCTCATTAAATTTTTCTCACGCAAAGGCGCGAAGGCGCAAAGGTGCAAAAGTCATTATGCTTAGCTCAATGCGCGGCGAAGCGTGAGATTAAAAACGGGCTGTATATGAATCGTTTTTGGCTCTTAGCTGCCTGTTTCTAGGAAGAATAAGAAAATTCTTTTGGAGAAAAACAGGTATAAGTCTTTATGAAATCTATCAAATTTTCAATATCTGGTTTTTTTTCGTCTATACTAATATTATAAACAAAACCATTATGGTTGTGTATCTCAAGAATGATA
>JAYQWI020000935.1:0-2624 GCA_035871815.2 Candidatus Parabeggiatoa communis | reverse complement strand
AAATGTCGAGAAATTTTAGGTTGCGATAAACCAAGTCCCGAAGTCAATTCACACACACATAACTCTCCCATCTGTTGTATTAATACAACACAACGTAAGCGCGTTTCATCGGCTAAAGCACGAAAAAAATTTTCAGGTGACATAGTATTGATATCCGTATAAACAAATATTAATATGGGCGCATTTCTATTCAGCCATTCTCCTTTTTAAACTCTTTAAATTTCAATAATTTAACAAGGAAAAACACACTTGACTTTTTCTAAATTTATGCTTCAAGCATAGCCTTTTTTGGATGAAAATTATCCACATAATAAATAATTCTTTAACGATATGATATTTAAAAAAAAAGCCAAAATTAGAATTGCTGGCTGATTATAAGAGATTTTGGGGACACCAGATTTAAAAGGGTGAACACTTTCGGCTTGCCCCTACGCCGAATATTGTAGGGGCTAACCTGCGTGTTCGCCCCCCCAAATCCGTTATAATCATAAATATTGGCGATGCGATTATAGACTTGTTTCAAAACCGTTCTAATGATGCAGCGCAAGCCGCGCTTTTAATGCTAAAAACCCTGGCCGATTATAATCTCACCCGAGGCCATCCCGGCCGTCCTAAAATCAATATTGGCATAGGCATTCATACTGGCAAACTGATGTTGGGTACCGTGGGAGGCCCCAATCGTATGGATGGCACGGTGATTTCGGATGCGGTCAATCTGGCTTCGCGCATAGAAGGCATGACGAAAAAGTATGAGGCTAACTTACTGATTTCAGAAGCCACCTATTCTCGCTTAAATGACAAAGCGAAATATGCGATTCGTCCGCTTGATAGAGTGAAAGCGAAAGGTAAAACGGAAGCGGTGATGATTTATGCGGTTTCTGAGGATAAAGATTTCAAAGATTTCAAAATTAACCGTAATAATTAACAGATTCGCCAATGGCGATGTGTGTAGTGACGGTGGGTTTTGATCATTTGGTGTGGCAGGTAGCGTAAAGGCGCGGCATGAGGCATTGATTTTTTAGGCCTTTACTTGATGCTCACCTGATTTGATGGGTGCCAAAACAACTCTCCACCAATTTGTCGAACGTATTATCCGGCTTGAAGGCCAAAATGCGGATGCGGATTGCATTGGACAATACGTGCGACGTTGGTGGAGCCTACGGCAAAACCGTAAAGCGTTTCCAAAACGCTTTACGGTTTCTAACTGATATTATTTATCTATCTATATGAAAAACGATAGATGGCTAATATCTGACTTTCGATATGATGTGGATGTCATTGGTGGGTTTGTCCGTCCCACCAGTGCTCTGTTACTGACAGACCGCATCGCTTTTATTTAGCGTGATTCGATACTGGCCATAATTATCCCTGTATTGACTATCCTTAAAACGCACTTGTAATGGATATCCTTGGCCTTGTAATTGGTAAATATAGTGGTGATCCGCATCGGGGACCTTATTGACCGGTGCGGCGAGTGGCTTCCAGGTCTTTCCATCGTCCAAGCTATATTTTAGCGACGCACGTGGACTGCCTATTTGTTTACAGAGCCCATGGCCCTTTGGTGCCGCAAAATTATGTGCCGCATCGAAAACCACCATGGTATCCGTTCGCTCTCCAGGTGCAGAGAGCGACGGATATTGGGCATTGCTCTCGGGTTTGCCGCAGGGCGTTTGGCCCAAACTGTACCAAGCAGTATGGGTGCCCTGGACCTCAAGGAGGTAAATATCTCCCGTAGACAAGGGTTTGTCAGTGTACTCCGTGACAGGCCCCCCCTTCTGTGCGCTGGGTGAGATCCATGTGTCTAGATCGAACGTCTCTATCTCTGCCGCCATCGACATTGAGGTCCCGAGGCTTCCTGCTATCAACAAGAAACCTACCTCATTTTTCCAACTGTTCACTTTTTTCAGCTTCACGAATTTATTCTCTCTTTTTAACGATAGGGTGCGGTTTAAGGAAAAAGATACAGCTATCGGCTTTCGCCTAACAAATTTATAGTCTTTAGATAACAATTTTATTAACAATTATTGACATGCATACTAAATGGAGTATGTCTTTCAACAATTATGAATAAGGGAGTATCAGCCCTTTATCCCCTCGCCTAATGAGAGCTTAGGGTTACTTGAATGCTTGAGAGTCCATTTTTTTGAGGTGGAAGGCTAACCACCTCAAGCGTTTTTAATGATACTTTAAAAATAAAAAAAATCAATTTATTTTAGATAATGTCCAGCCAATATCAATAGTTATCAATATTTTTGGGCCGACTATAAAATTCGCTGTTAGGAGTAACTAAGAAATTAAGTGCTAGACGCTGCACCTGCAAAAAGTTCAAAGCCTTCATTTCGATAAATCACAAGACATCATCGTGAACCTTGTCTTTTTATCCGTTGACGATACTGTCTATGAAAATTAACTGTCCGTGAAAATGGGAATGCACCCGTTACGATGATGAATTTTCATAGAACTTGTTTAATTCATTATGGAATTAGATTTTAATCTGTTGGTGTCGGTATTAAAAATCAAGTAAAAGTTAATCATACTGTCTTTTCGCTTATTTTTTAGTGCTTCGTTAATTTAAATAGCTTAATATTCAATAAGTTATATTTTTTATATTTAATTCAAAGAGA
>JAYQWI020000934.1:0-5530 GCA_035871815.2 Candidatus Parabeggiatoa communis | reverse complement strand
TTAGCGAGACGGGGTTTTTTACCCCGTCGGGAAGGTTTTCATCTGTTCTCATTTTAAATCAATCACGTCTCAACCACGAATTTAATCATATACAAAACGGAAAGACGGGGTTACAAACTCCATCTGGCATCAAAATCCCAATTCCCCACTGGCGGTTGTCAAATTGCCTAATTTTCAGGAAATTGATGCGGGCACAGAAAAAACGTCCCGACGGGGTTACAAACCGCGTCTGGCACCAGGAGGGCAACCCGACGGATTGCCTTACCGGTGTGAAACGTAGGCGCAATCCCTTGTGCTTGTCCTTGAGATTGAAGCTTTCCCACTTAATAATCACCCCAGTGCTGAAATTTCTCTGACGTTCAATTTGAAGGAAACCTATAGCATGAAACAAGTCGCGCCATTACGTTATGATGTCATTTTCAAAAAGGCCTTTAGCGTACCAGAGATATTTACCGCCTTTGTTCGTGATTTTTTGAACATCGAACTAGAAATTAATACTGTTGAAAAAGATAAAGCTTATAATCCAACTATAGGCAGTGTCGCGGCTAAATTCGATCTGTATGCCGAGGATGAAAAGAATCGAGTTATTGTTGATATACAACATGTCCGATTTCCAGACCATTATCATCGCTTTTTGCACTACCATTGTGCCGCTTTATTAGAACAAGTGGTTAATTCTAAAGACTATCGTCCACACTTGAAAGTCTTTACACTGGTTGTGTTAACCTCAGGTGATAGATATAAAAAGGATATTTCCATCATCGACTTTGATCCAAAAGATTTGCTGGGTCAGCCTTTGGGCGAGATTGACCATAAAATTATCTTTATTTGTCCCAAATATCTGGATAAAAAAATCACGCCACGCCCTTGTCATGAATGGATGGCGGCGATAGAAGATACCCTCGATGGACAAGTTGACGAATCTAATTATATGCGTCCCGAAATCCAAGACATTTTCAATCTGATTGAAAAAGATAACATTACTCCCCAAGAGCGGGCTAAAATGTTTGATGAATATGGCTATGAAGAGCTAAAACAAGATAAATTTCAAGAAGGCAAGGAAGCCGGTAGTCAAGAAACCGCCGAAGTAGCCGCTCGTCGTCTGTTATCTTTTGGAACACTGACAGAAGAACAGATAGCACACGCGACGGGATTAACTTTGGATAGACTGAAAACTCTGGCTACCGAAAAATAATTGTGCCGCTGTTTTTGTTCCATCTGATCTTTATCGTAGGGTTTATAAAAGTGAAAAAACCAGTATTTTCAGAGGCTTGGTGGGTTTCGCTCCGCTCTACCCACCCTACAAATTTTTTATCGATGTTTAGTGCTAATGGCACCAATATTTTGGCCATCGCTTATGCCTTTCCTCAGGTGCAATGTTTTGGCATTGATTCTTCAATCCGACAAATTGAACAAGGGCAAGCTAGCGCAATTAAATTTGCCCAATGTCACCCTGCAACATAAAGACATTTTAGCGATTGATGCAGACTGAGGCTATTTTGATAAAGCCGCTTTGCTTGAGATTTTGCGCGATTTAACGGCTCGGGGAATAATTGTTGCAAACTGAACATGCAGTCAATCCCGAAACAGTAACCCATGAAATGTTATAAAAATTATTGCAAGATATTTTGACACATTTAGCCAGCAAGGCCTTGTTAGTGCAATGATAAAAAGTGATGCAGGACTGTATTTGTAACTCTGTCGAGAGGTTTGGTTTGAGCTTTTCAATCGAATAAACATTAGGGAGGCGCTTGCAAACCCTGTCCCGCTTACAAAAAACGCTTTCGTTGATATATTTATAATTTTTATGAGACAAAGAGAAACTTACGCAAGGGCCTCATTATTGGACCGTTTGGTTGATTTGGAACCCCAATTTCCACAAGAAGCTCACCCTTTGCGGGCCCAAACACCCCGTGCGCTACGTGCGTCGGTGCGCCGCGACTTGGAATGGCTATTTAATACTCGTTGTCCGCTGCCTGAAGCTGAATTAGCACAACGTCAACGTAGTGTTATTGATTATGGTGTGATGGATTTTGGCACTTTTTTTACGCATAATCAGGAAGATTTTCGGCGGCTTGCCCAACACATAGAACAAACGATTGGTATTTATGAACCCCGCTTAAAAGAAAGTCGTGTGACGGTCACACTTTTGCGAGGTAGCCATCGAGCGTTACAAGTCATATTGGATGCGCAGTTAATTATAGATGACATTAATGAACCCGTGTCTTTTCCTATTATCATTGATACTAAACGAGGGGGAGAGGTTAAAATCCTGAGCGATGACTGAGCAAGAACGACTTTTACATTACTACACACAAGAATTAGCTTATCTACGCAAACGGGGAGGCATCTTTGCAACTGATTATCCGAAAATTGCGGCTCGCCTAGAACTCAGCGAAGAGGAGTGTCCGGATCCGCATATAGAACGTTTAATTGAAGCAGTTGCTTTTCTCACTGGGCGGATTCAATATAACATTGAGAGTGAATTTCCTACCTTCACAGCAGCATTATTAGATATCCTTTATCCACACTTTCTGCAACCCATTCCAGAATTAACCATCGCCCAATTTCAAGTTGATCCGGAACAAGAGCAAATAACGACTGGTCATGTGATTCCTAAACATACGCCTTTGTTTACCCAAACGACACAGGGTATCACTTGTCGCTTTCGCACCTGTTATCCTGTGACGTTATGGCCTTTGGAAATCAGTTTTGCCGACTTTGAAACCCCGGCCCGTTATAGTTTTTTGGATAATGTGCCAGAAGTGGTCAGCGTATTGCGGCTCCGTTTTACGGGTTTAGGGGGCATTTCTTTGCAAGCACTCCAAGTTGATAAGTTGCGTGTCCATATCAATGAATCTTGGTTAGAAATAGGGCCATTGTATGAGTTGTTGTTTGGGCATACCCTACGCATTGCCTTGATTTCGCCTGGGCGTGAACATGCGCCAGTGATTTTGCCACCATCAGCATTGGTACCCGTGGGTTTTGACGAAGAAGTTTTGCCTTATCCTCCCCATGCCCACCCAGCTTATCGCTTGTTGCAAGAATATTTTGCTTTTTCGGATAAATTTTTATTTTTTGAACTGTTGCAACTTGATCGTCTAGTCGTGCAAGAGGAACAAAGTGAATTTGAGGTCTTATTTTTATTTGATGTTCGCCCGGAAAAAGTCATGAATATTGATAAAGACTCGTTTCGGTTAGGCTGTACACCCATCATTAATTTATTTTCTAAAATTTCTGAACCCATTCGCTTAACCCAGCGTCAAACCGAATATCGCCTAGTACCCGATGTGCGTTTAGAACGTTTCACGGAAATTCATTCGATTCTAAAAGTGTCTGCCTCAACAGACACGGATGATGAGAGTACCAATGTACAACCCTTTTTTTCGTTTCAACACGAGATGACTGGCAAACAACACCATGCCTTTTGGTATGCCCGACGTGTGCCTACTCAACGCCCGGATTTAAGTGGCACCGATATGCTGTTGACTTTCTTAGATACGGATTTTAATCCCCATCTTCCGCCTCTGCAAACCGTATTTGCCCACACGTTATGCAGCAACCGCCAATTGGCGGAGCAAATTCCCCCGGGAGCAGAGTTGCAAATTGAAGAAACCGCACCGCTAGAACGAATTTATTGTTTAAAACGTCCAACCGTCAAATTAAACCCGCCGCTTGGTGGGGAGACAGTCTGGCGGTTGATTTCTCATCTGTCGGTTAATCATTTGTCGCTTACTGAGGGAAATAGTAGTTTAATCGCGTTGCGAGAAATTTTACGCCTCTACAATTTTGCGACCCATGATCAGTCCATTGAACGCCAAATTGCTGGCATACGCAAAATGAGTACACGCCAAATTGTCAGGCGAGTCGGGCAAGATGCTTGGCGCGGCTTTGTGCGGGGTATTGAGATTACTTTAGAATTTGATAAAAAATTATATGTGGGCAGTAGTCCCTTTTTATTGGGTAGTGTATTGGAACGTTTTTTTGCGCTTTATGTGTCAGCCAATTCTTTTACCCAACTCATTATTAAAGATCAATTGCAAGACGATATTTGGAAAAAATGGCCACCACGCGCAGGACGAAAAGTCCTACTATAACTGAGCAATTATTTGAAGAAGGCTATCGTTTTGAGTTTTATCAAGCCGTCAAGCTCATCGAAAAATTAATCCAGACTCCCGTGCCAGAAAACCTGGCCGTTGAGGACGATCTTTATAAAACCTTGAAGCGGCTGGAAAAATTATCTGCCACAACGACTCCCGTCGCCGACAGTATCGATCCTCACAAAGAAGCGCTGCAATTTCGCTCGAAGATCAGTCATGCCTTTCCCGCTAGCGATGTGGAAGCCATCCAGCCGCCCACCGAAGAGGGGCAACCCATCACGATGGACGTGAATTTTATGGGACTCGCCGGCGCACATGGCCCCTTGCCACCGCCTTATACCGATCTCATTCTGGAGCGTATGTGGCGGGGAGATACTGCCTCACGGGATTTTTTGGATATTTTTAACCATCGGCTGATTTCATTACTCTATCGTGCCCGTCAACAGCAACGCATTGGTTTAGAAGTCCAACAACCGTGGGAAAGCCAATTTGCACAACATCTGTTTGCCCTACTCGGATTTGGCACCCCCGGTTTACAACAACGTATGCAATTAGATGAGCATGTGTTGTTGTTTTATACCGGCTTATTTGCCCAAGAATCGCGTTCCTTGAGTACCCTAGAAAAAATGTTAAGCCATTTTTTTCAAGTCACTATTACCGCAGAACCGTTTATCGGACAATGGTTAAACATCGCCGAAGACGACTATACGCGCATTGGTGTCAGTGGGCAAAATCAACGATTAGGCCAAACTGTGGCATTAGGCACCCGCGTCTGGGATCTACACAGCCAATTTGCCTTACATATCGGGCCCTTAAATTTCCAAACGTTTATTGATTTTCTGCCCATCGGTTTAGGATTTATGCCGTTGTGTGAAATGACGCGCTTGTTTGTGGGCCCCGAATTGGATTTTGAGATCAACCTCAGCCTCAAAGCGGCTGAAATTCCAGAAACCCGGCTTTCCAGCACAGGACAGGCCCGTCTGGGTTGGACCAGTGGATTAAAAACCCAACCTTGTGAACATGATAACCACCTCAAACTGTCATCCAAATTATTCTATGATCGCCAGAAAAAATCAGCCATTCCCATCTTCGCTTCACTTCAACCTTATGAATTAGAACGGGTATTAAACCAAATGACGAGCCACACTTATCCAATGCACACCAAGGTGCTCAAACAGGGTGAAGTGGGTGACTCCTTATTGATTATTCGTCATGGCGAAGTACAAGTGCGCTACCAAGGCCTAGATGGCCAACAACATCTACTCGCCATCTTAGGGGAGGGGCAATTTTTTGGCGAAATGTCATTTTTAACCCGATCATCACGAACAGTCACCGTCATTACCATAACCGCGTGCCAAATTTTAGAACTTTCCCAACCACATTTAGCGCAAATTATCGAACAATACCCGCAAGTGAAAAAAACATTGGAA
>JAYQWI020000933.1:0-2558 GCA_035871815.2 Candidatus Parabeggiatoa communis | reverse complement strand
GTGGCTAAAGGCGCTGTATGGCAATTTACGATCATGCCCGCTCGCCCTTTGGTATTGGGTGGGGATGACTTTACCTTTATTGTGCGCGGTGATTTGGCCCTTGACTTTACCCAAGTCTTTTTAGAGCAATTTGAAAAACACAGTCAAACTCAATTAAATGAACTCAAGGAAAAATACCCTGAGTTAGATTGTTTGCCCGAAAAACTCACAGCCGGTGCTGGCATCGCTTACATTAAAGCCAGTCAACCCTTTTATCAAGGGTATAGATTAGCCGAGTCTTTGTGCAAATCAGCTAAAAACTTTGCCAAATCGCATGTTAAGAAAGAGGAACTCGTACCCGCCTGTCTAACATTTCATCGCATTACCACCAGTATCATTGATAATTACGACACGGCCCTTGAACATGAACTGAGACGCGAAGTGGGCAACAATAAAGGGATTCAATTCACCATGCAGCCTTATTTAGTCGGTGAAGTGAACCCCTCCCAGCAGCCCAATGAGTGTATTCAAATAGACGCTTTCAAGAGAGTGCTGCGCTTTTTTCAAACAGCACCAATCAGTCATGGCACTTTTCGCGAATTTCTAACCCTATTAGAAAGTGATCAAGAACTGGCTGATTCAGCCATGCAACGCTGGCATGACAACATGACTAAAGGCGGAAAAACTAAGTTGCTCAATACCTTAAAAGAAATCTTGGAAGACTGTCAATTAGGTAATCAACCCAGTGACACTTTAAAACTCGTCGGTTCAGAGATCAAAGTGGGTGCAATCCAATATGTTCGCACACCAATAGGCGATGCACTGGCTTTAATGAGTATCAGCAAAGGGGGTGACGATGTCTCAGATTCAATTTAATATTCACAGCTATTGGCGAGCCGGTACAGGGCGAGGCGGTGGCGCTTTATTGGATGAATTGGTACACCGAGATAGCTATGGTTTACCCTGCTTGCCGGGGCGCACCGTTAAAGGCTTGTTGCGGGATGCCGTTTTTCGAGCCGAACAATGGGGGCATATTCCATCCGGTACGACATTCTGTTGGTTTGGCAGTAATGCTTTAGAACCCGGAGAAACGGAAATCCGTTTAGAAACAAAGGCAGGCGCATTAGGATTCTCTGATGCGGTATTAGATCAAGAACTGAAAACGTACTTAATGTCATTACTCACCTCTTCACTTGGTGCGAAAAAAGCAAAAGGAAAAGAATTGTGTCAAGGTTTTTTCCATCATATTTATGCCACTGCCATTGAACATCAAACGGGGAGTGCAAAAGATCAGTCTTTGCGTGGCATGGAAGTCACGATTCCATTGAGACTAACCGCAAACTTGTACACATTACAAGCGAAGCCATTACAACCGAATCAATCAATGGATGACTGGCAAGGCACATTAGCAAAATGTTTGCCGTTGATTCGTGCTGTAGGCACATCACGTAGTCGCGGTTTAGGGCGCGTTAGCGTAAAATTAATTTAATTGTGGTTTCGTAGCCCACTAACTATTATAGGGCGCATTCCCAAAAAAAGGTCATTATCAAACCAAAGCAAAATAAATTTTGCACTCCAATTGCTGCAAAATAAATTTTTAACGAAAAGCGGGCCCTTGATGATCTTTTTTTAGAAATGCGCCCTTCTAGTAAGAGTACAACGGATTAACTTCATCCCCGGATTTTTTCGAGATTATTGTGGTTTCGTAGACTCAACCCAAGGATTCAAACACCGAAAAAATATGAAAATTCAACCCTTTAAAGTCACAACCCTAGAAGAAGTGGTTATCAGCGAACGCGCAGCCAATGAAGGGGGCCATGTTAGTTTAAATTATCTACCAGGCGCGACATTTTTAGGCGCGATAGCGGCCCGTTTATATCAAGACTTATCTGAACAAGAAACCTACCAAGTTTTCCACAGCGGCAAAGTCCGTTTTGGGAATGCCTTACCACTCAGTGAAGATGAACAACAGACTTATCCCATGCCATTATGTTGGTATAAAAAGAAAGCTGAAGACTTTAGTGGCACAATGCTTTTAATTAATTATCAACATGGAAAACATAATAACCGTTTTCAACCTCAACAAATGCGTGATAACTATGTGAGTCTTGGGGCTATTGACACCAAAAATAGATTCACCGAAATCGTTCCCCGATTTCGCATGAAAACCGCCATCGATCCTGAAATGGGCACGGCTAGAGACAATCAATTATTTGGCTACACCAGTTTGCCGAACAATCATGAATTTATAGCCTCTTTAGAAGCCGATGATGATATCGATGAAAATCTGTTTGAAAAAATCCTCAAGAGCTTACAAGGCGAATTAAAATTAGGCCGATCACGTTCCGCAGAATATGGAGCCGTCAAGATCGAAGAATCTGAACACACCGATGAACGCCCCTTACCCAAAGCCGCTTCAGAAGTCACGATCTGGTTATTAGCCGATACTGCATTACAAGATGACAATGGACAACCGCTTTTACATCCCACCGCGAAAAGTGTTGGTTTACCAGCGCATTTTGAACTGGATATGGAAAAGACGTTTATCCGCACTCGTCGCTATGCCCCCTTTAATGCTT
>JAYQWI020000932.1:0-8470 GCA_035871815.2 Candidatus Parabeggiatoa communis | reverse complement strand
TATTTTAGTGCAAAATTTATTTTGCGGCAGGATTGATTTTCGTCCCAAATTTATTTTACAGCCGGATTGACTTTCGTTCCATATTTATTTTTCGGCAGGATTGATTTTCGTTCCATATTTATTTTGCGGTTCGATTTTCTTAATATAACTGTACTTTATTCAATCGGGAAACGCTATATATGATGAGAGTCAGTAGTGAAACCGATTCTCGTGAGGAAAATGGTGGGTTTCCACTTCGTTCCTACCCACCCTACATCACTAATATATTTTAAGTATTTGATTATATTAATAATTATAAAAATAAACCGCTAATAAAGCAATGATATTCCCTAATCCGTTGTACTCATATTCTGTTAATTCTAAAATTCTGAAAATTCTGATTCAAACGGGTTTAGAAAGAAGTCCCAAAAAGATTATCTCAAATGTTTTGATTTTGTCAGAGCCACAGCTATCGAACCAATATACGCAGGGCAAATAAAATGGGTGAGAGGGATATCAGGATGAACCGCATGGCAATAGAGACGCACGGCAATAGAGACGCACGGCAATAGAGACGCACGGCAATAGAGACGCACGGCAGTGCGTCTCTACTAATGTCAGGGTTTTGAGCTGACAACTGATTTGCGTTCATAGACACCACGCTCTATCAAATACTCTAGGATTTGATCAACGCATTCATCTATGCTTTTCTCTCCTGTTTTTATGACTAATTCTGCCTGTTCTGGTTCTTCATAAGGTGATGAAATGCCGGTGAAATATTTAATTTCTCCTGCTTTAGCACGGCGGTATAACCCCTTCACATCGCGATCTTCGCACACACTTAAGGGACAATCGCAATAAATTTCAACAAAATCATCACCAACCAAATTTCTGGCTTTTCTGCGATCGGCCTGGAAAGGGGAAATAAATGCCGTCAAGACGATAACGCCCGCCTCTAAAAACAATTTACTCACCTCACTCACGCGGCGGATGTTTTCTATCCGATCCTCATTGGAAAAGCCTAAGTCACCACACAAGCCCTGACGCACATTATCGCCATCAAGCACAAAGGTGTGAGAACCCATTTGGTAAAGTCTTTCTTCTAGGGCATGGGCTAGGGTTGATTTGCCAGCGCCAGATAAACCAGTAAACCAGAGTAAAATGCTCTGATGATGATTCAGTTTGGCGCGACGCTGACGTGTTACTGTGGCATGATGCCACACGGTATTGCTGCTTTTAGCTGGGCTTGTCACTATTAATAAAACTCCTTTCAGTTATCAGTTATCAGTTATCAGTTATCAGTTATCAGTTATCAATGAACCATTATCATCAATTTGTTCGCTTTGCTAAAGGGGTTAGGGGAATTTTGCATTGTTAGGCAATGTGCTAGATTGATTTAATCTATTCAAAAAGAATTGGCTATAGTATAAACTATTTTTGTATAGACTTAATAAATTGATGTCGTTACTGTCAGCAATTCTAATGGTCTAACTGATTTTATTATCAATGGGTTATAGAATTTTCAATGGCGTTTTTGCTTCTAAAACAGCATTTTTTAGCCCATTTTTTAAAAATATATCCGTGATAATCAGTTACTTGGAGACTATTACGAATTGCGGCGTGACTGTTCATTTTCACGCATTTTTGCACGCAAAAACGTTTGGATCGGCTCAAAAATAACGTCCCCAATCCTTATATACCAGTATTTATGTTTATAGAGGATATTGGGGGACGTTAATTTTTCATCGAGCCTTTGCGTGCATGGTAACTGAAAACTTATAAATGATAACTGATAACTGCTAACTGATAACTGTTAACTGATAACTGTGAAAAGGGGCCATTGTGTACAAACTCAATTCTCATTTTATTTGGCTAATGTTAGTCATGTTGTTCATGGGACAAGCCAATTGTGCTTTACCGACTTCTGTGGGAGGCCAAACTTTACCTAGTCTTGCGCCAATGTTGGAGGATGTTTTGCCGGCTGTGGTCAATATTTCAAGTGCCCAAACTCAGGTTGTAAACAATCCTTTGTTTAATGATCCGTTTTTTCGTCGTTTTTTTAATATTCCCGAACAAAAACAGAAGACGCAAAGCCGGGGCTCTGGTGTGATCATCAATGCGCGTGTTGGTTATGTGCTCACCAATAATCATGTTATTGAAAAATCAGATGAAATTTCTGTGACTTTGCATGATGGCCGTCAGTTCAATGCTAAGTTGATTGGAACTGATCCTGAAACCGATATCGCACTTCTGAAAATACCGGCGGAAAAATTAACCGCTTTGTCATTCGCTAATTCGGATCGCTTGCGGGTGGGTGATTTTGTGGTAGCCATAGGTAATCCCTTTGGTTTAGGGCAGACTGTGACATCTGGCATTGTGAGCGCCTTGGGGCGTAGCGGCTTAGGTATTGAAGGCTATGAAGATTTTATTCAAACTGATGCCTCAATTAATCCGGGTAATTCGGGGGGGGCTTTGGTCAATTTACGGGGAGAATTGATTGGTATCAATACGGCTATTATTGCGCCAGGTGGTGGAAATGTGGGGATAGGTTTTGCCATTCCGATTAATATGGCGGATCAAGTCGTACAGCATTTGATAGACTTTGGTGAAGTCAAACGGGGTCAATTGGGGATCAGTATACAAGATTTAACGCCTGATTTAGCAACGGCGTTTGGCATAACAGGCAATAAAGGGGCAGTGATTGCTGAAGTGGTACGCGGTTCTGCGGCTGAAAAAGCGGGTTTGCGGTATAGTGACATTATAACGGCGATCAATAATAAGCCCGTTAATTCTGCCACTGATCTTCGTAATCGCATCGGTTTATTACGCATTGGTGAGCGGGTGAAAATCACTTTCCTGCGTAAAGGAGGTACTCGCCATTTATATGCGGTTATTGCTGATACACAAGGGGTTGAAGGGAGTCAAGTCAGTTGGTATTTAGATGGGGCTGTCTTAAAAGACAGTTCTGATGGTATACAAGTAGATAAAATTACGCAAGGCAGCAATGCTGACCAAGTCGGGTTGGTAGCTGGCGATATTATTATTGGCTTCAATCGCCGGGAAGTTAAAAGCATCGAAGAGTTGAACCGACGTTTCAAGCAGTATACGGTTCGCTCTATCGAAATCCACCGCGACGGTGATATTTTATCCATTCGATTAAAAAATTAATGGCAATGGGGGGGCAACCACAAGGGATTGCCCCTACAATTTATTTTCCTGTACTAAATTTTGTCTAGCAATTTCCGAATAGCAACCTTGTCTTCTTCATTGTCCATTTCTTTCAGACGATTGGTCAGCATTTCAATCTGTGCCTGTTTAGGCGAAGCGGGAACAGCCCCTTGTCCCTCCACACCCCCGCCTGCTTTTGGCGTGATGACACGAATCAGTTTATCCAAGACTTGGTAGAAAAACTCAACACTATAGCCCGCCAAAAATCCTAAGGCCATTAAAGCCGCATCATTTGAAGCACCTGTACTGCTTATATCCTTTAGATCAATAAATTCAGCAAAAAGATGGACAATGATGCCGCCCGATAAGCTGCCCATAAAAATACGCAACCAGTTGGTTGATAACTTTTTCGGATTGAGTGTGCGGTTGATATAGTCTTCTGTCAAACCTTTATACAAGTACACCAAGGCACCTAATGCACCATATAAAAACGGATCGACGAAGTGCAAGAATTTTTCCCCAAGATCCAATTCAGTAGCGAGTTTTATATACTCTCTAAAAAAGATAAAGCTAACCAGTATAAGCGCGATCCAGGCCAGTTTCCGAAAAAAGTTTCGGCCAACCGATCCGGAACCCAGAAACAAAGCTTTCCACCAAGGCCTCTCTACCTGATAGTTTTGCGACGTTGTGCGTAGGGTTAATAGCGTCACTGGTGCGATCAAGTCGCTCAGTGTGGCATACAGTCTTTCCAAGTTTGCCTCGGCTTTGCACAGCTCATCAAGATTTAAAGTATCAGGATCAGTGTAAAAAAGCACTTTTTTGAGTTGTTTCACCTCTGTTGCAAGTTCAGGAGGATCAAGTTTACCCGTTTCAGCAGCAAATTCGAGTAATTCTTCCAACCCTAGATAACGTTCCCGGTAACTTGCAGAGTAACGTTTTTGATATCCTTCACTAGCAGACCACTTAGCGGTATCAGTATCATGTTCCAAGGGATTGGGGTTATTTGCATCAGTGGCTGACACACTTTCTTGAGGGGCCGATCTGTCGTTTTTTCCAACCTCTTTTGGGTTGGCTTGATTTTCTGAAAGCATTATTTTGATTCCATTAATTAAATGGTTCTGACAATTTTAGAGATCGTCAATGTTCGTTTAGTTAAGGGCTTGAATTGTTAGCATTACTAAAATAGAGATAGGAAATTATTGATTAAAATTCAATAAAATTCAGCACTTAATCATTTCACATTGAAAAGCTTTAAAACAAATTGTCCTCGTTCAGATTAGTTTTGAAAACTAAAAGAAAATGTAGGTAGTGGGCACACACAAAGCCCAGCCAATAAAGTTATTATCATAACAGAATTTTTTCCTAAAAAAAGGGTTAATAATTAATGATTAATGGTTAAATGCGAAGAATTAAATTCGTCAAAGCGAGAGAGTTTAAACCCGTAAAGATTTTAGGATTGACGCTTATGGCGGAAGTCATTAATAATTTATAATTAACTATTAACAATTGATAATTAAGTTCTCCTCTTCACTTTTTAGTTTTTCTTTGTTTTAATGTTTAATATTATCAATAGACAAGGCGCGCTTTTTTAAGCAATACTATAGGTTGATCTCTTAACCTGTTATAACCAAAAAATATTTTATTTGAGTGACTCTACAATGACACGCCCACGTAAAAGAAAATCTCCTTACAAACTACGTCGCCAAGGGTCTTCTAAACGGCCTATCCCTCCCCCCCGCCGCCGAACGGGTTTTCGTTTTAGATGGCGTTGGTTAATTTTAATTATTATATTCGGTTTCCTAGGTCATTACGTCATTTCATTAGACGAAAAAGTGCGCGAGCAATTTGAAGGCAAACGTTGGGCATTACCAGCGCGCGTTTACGCCCGTCCCTTAGAACTTTACACTGGGATGCGTCTGAGTGCTCAGGCTTTAACTGAAGAACTGAACGCTCTAGGCTATCAAAAATCTCGTCAACTTAATGAATCTGGGCAGTGGTATCAGCGCGGCAATAACTTTACCATCACAACTCGTGCCTTTAAGTTTTGGGATGCCACTGATCCATCACGGACAGTGCGAGTGCGCTTATCGGGTAATATCGTTAAATCTATCAATGAGTTACAGCCTGACCGCCGGTTAGCCTTGTTACGCTTACCGCCCAAATTGATAGGCAAAATCTATCCGGCTCACAATGAAGATCGCATTTTGGTACGCTTAGACAAAGTCCCTCCCTCACTGAGTGATGCCTTAATCGCGATGGAAGATCGTAATTTTTATGAACATAGTGGACTGAGTCTCCGGGGTTTAGTACGTGCTTTTATGGCCAATCTCAAGGCAGGCGGCTGGGTACAGGGCGGTAGTACCCTGACTCAACAATTGGTTAAAAACTTTTACTTAACAGATGAACGCACGTTAAAACGTAAAATCAATGAGGCTATTATGGCCTTATTATTAGAATGGCATTATAGCAAAGAGCAGATTCTTGAAGCTTACATGAACGAAGTGTTCTTGGGTCAAGATGGCAATCGTGCGATTCATGGCATGGGAATGGGGGCACGCTTTTATTTTAACCGCCCTTTAGAAGAACTGAAGTTGCCACAATTAGCTTTACTCATTACCTTAGTACGTGGTGCCTCAATTTATAATCCGCGCCAACATCCAAAGCGTGCCCGTACTCGCCGCAATCTGGTCTTGGATATGATGGCCCAGCAAGACAAAATCAGTCTTGGTGATGCGAAAGTGGCTAAAGAGGCCCCTTTAGGTGTCGCTAAAAAAGTGACAGAGAGTCGCTTTCCCTATCCTGCTTTTATGGATCTCGTGCGCTATCAATTACATCAGGAATACGATGAAAAAGCTTTGCGTTCCAAAGGCTTACAAATTTTTACGACCTTGGATCCTTATGTCCAAAAATTGGGAGAACGGGTCATGAAAAAAGGCCTGAGAAAACTGGAAAAGACACATCGTAAAGCACGCAACTTAGAAGGGGCCATGATCGTCACCAGTAGTGAAAATGGTGAATTATTAGCCTTGATTAATGGTAAAAAACCGCAATATGCCGGTTTTAACCGGCCCCTCAATGCTGTGCGTCAGATTGGTTCCTTGGCTAAAGTGGCCGTATATTTAGCGGCTTTGGAACAAAACAACAGGTATGATTTGACCTCCTTACTTGATGATATACCGTTTACATGGGAAGACAAAAAAACGGGTGAAATCTGGAAACCACAAAATTATGATCGTGTTCCACATGGCCGCGTTCCCTTGTATAATGCCTTATCCTATTCCTATAACTTGGCTACCGTGCATTTAGGGATGGAATTGGGACTCGATAAGATCAAAGACACCATGAAACGCTTGGGGATTGAACGAGACTTTAAGATGTATCCCTCAGTATTGCTGGGCAGTATCAACTTAAGTCCGTTGGAAGTGGCCCAAATGTATCAAACCATTGCCAGTGGTGGTTTTCGTATTCCCGTGCGAGGGATCCGCAATGTTTTAGATCACGAAGGCAAACCGTTAAATCGTTATGCGCTGTCGGTAGAGGAACGTTTTAATGCGGCCTCAGTCTATTTACTCAATTACGCCCTAAAACGGGCGCTACGAAAAGGAACGGGGCGCAAAGTGGCTAAAACCTTGCCTTCAAAGATGGTTTTAGCAGGCAAGACCGGTACCAGTAATGATTTGCGCGATAGCTGGTTTGCGGGTTTTAGCCGTGAATTGTTAGCCGTCACTTGGGTGGGTCGTGATGATAATAAATCGATGGGTTTGAGTGGTGGTACAGGTGCACTGGTTGTTTGGAGCGATTTCATCAAAGCCATCCGTCCAAAAGCAAAAGCCCCAATAACCCCCAAGAATATACAATGGCGTTCGGTAGGTGCAGAACGTATGCCGTTTATTGTTGACCAACGTTAATACAGCCCAATCAATGATCAATTATCAATGATCAGTTATCATGTATACTTCTGACGTTCAGATTATTGGTATTGGTTGCCCCTTTGAAAAATCCGAACCGAAGGTCAGCTACGCTAAAACTTGAACGTTTGGAGTATATAAGGTAGGCAAAGATTGTCGCCCACCATTCTTTGTTGGGTGGGCTGTTGCCCCCCGTTCTCAATTTTTCGGAAGTAGGCTATTTATCGCCTACGCGATAATTTTAGCTTAACTCAATGGCATTGATTGAGTAAGCACCTTGCAGAGGAAATAAAATGAACAAAGTTAATCCCTACAAACGGTGGCCGCTATTTAGTTTGCTACTGGTCACCTGTTTTTTCATGCTGACGGAAAGCGTTTTAGCTTCTCCTTATTTGCTTAAAACGGATTCTTCATCGGCAATAGAATCCTTGTTCAACGATGCCAAAACCTATTATGAAACCAAGCAATATGAACAAGCCGCAGCTTCACTTGAACGTGCTTTGCGAATTGATTCACAACATCCCATCCTTTGGCATAACTTAGCGGGGATACGTTTAGTACAAGAAGACTGGAAACGTGCAGCCAATCTCGCTCTGAAATCTAATAGCTATCTCGTAGGTAGTTATGAAAAAAGGTATAAAGAACTGCGAATGAGAAATTGGGTAGTCATTACACTCGCCTGTGAGGGCATGCAGGATGATAAATGTGCTAGGGAAGCCCGCAATCGCGCACAAGCGGCGGCGAAAGCATTGGGATATTAAAAATATCGGGTTATAACTTCGTTATGGGGGAAGAACTAGAGATGTTCATAAAAATAATTTCACTAAAGAGGGCAGACACACAGGTTTGCCCCTACAGAAAATCTACAAAATAACGCCTTGTAGGGGCAGACCTGCGTTTCTGCCCTTGTGAAATTATTGACTTGAAAATCTATCGTACAAATTACGGGGATAAACGATGAACTAAATCTGTCCTCAAGGACTTTCTGAAGAGGCGCCATCTTCCCTACATCATGCTTGTAACGAACTGAAGTCGCTGCAAGTTGACTAAAAGCCAGGGAGTGTTATTTTGATGTAAACAAAGTTAAAATGTTATATTGAGGTTAAACCTATTTGCAAACAAGCGGCAAAATTTGAAAATGATTTGAAAGCGAGCGTCGAATGAGTCGAATAAATGATGGATTTAACCTATCGGTTACTTCAACGCACAGCGTGAAACCCTTTTTAAAATATCAAAGAAACTGCCAATGATGTCCAAGCATGAGCAATGATTGTCTCATCAAAAAAAGGAATTCCCCATGAAACCCCAATCTTTATTGACAATCCTTTTTTTAATCATAACCTTACCGATACGGGCTCAAATCACCACCGATGGTACTCTAGGCCAGAAACTCAATTTACCAGGCCCCGATTATC
>JAYQWI020000931.1:0-22098 GCA_035871815.2 Candidatus Parabeggiatoa communis | reverse complement strand
CGCGAAAGGTAAATGAGTCCTTATTCTCCATTAAAAATAGGTTCTGGTTTTCGCGCAGCGGATTTTAATTCATAACATATTGATTTTAAAATTAAAAGAGAAATTAAACGTTTTCACAATTTGAAAAGATAAAGTAACTATAATTTTTTAATACCAGTAAAACTCAAAACTGGGATGAACAGTAGCTGTTCATTTTATAGTTTTGCTCAATAGTTTAAACGTTCATTTATTTATGAACTTTGTAAATTTTGGCAACTTGGGCAACTTATAAACTGATTGAAGCATGGCACGATTTATCGCGGCCCCCTTCAAGAACAATAGGTTATATAATTGGCGAAGGTATTGAAGATTGGAAAACAATAATCAAATTAATTTTGATTCACCTTAAACCCCCTTTTTCCTTTCACGCCCCCAATTATTAAATTTTCTCAATTCAACAATGGCCATTTTTACCACCATCAACTCCGCACAAACCCCAACAATGGCCCATAATTGTGCCGATCAGCAAGCATATCATGGTTTTCCGGAATTAATTAAATGTGGTCTGTCCCCTATTTTCTCAAATATTTAGCCAAAATGTCTTTGCAAATCTTTTATCAAAACATGAATTTTGGTTGATGGATTATCCGTATGATTCCGTTCATTGCTTTTCTCTAATAACTCAGCGTTTTGTAGAGCAGTTTCCATATAAGGTTTCATTTTTTGGTAAATTTTTTCATCGGCTTTACCTTCACCTTTTTTCTTTTCATAATCTTGCATTCCATCACATGTTCTTAACTCAGAAATAACCATGTTACAAATGGATTTGTTTTCAGTGTTAGTAAATGCTTTATCTATATATTTGAAATGTAATAATAACCATATTTCATAACAGGGTACAGATGTAATTGCAGCAATATTATGATAATTTTTAATTAAATCTAATGCTTGACGATATTTTTTATAATGTGGATCACTTTTATGCCCAGCATCTTGGTCAAATAGACAAAAAACACAATCGTAATCTTCAGCCTTCTCTTTAGCTTTTTCCGCTAAACGAAACTGATCAAACCCACAACCCTCAATGGTAAGATTTTTTGGGTTGATTTTATTCGCGTTTTGAAATCCCTTCAAATAATAAACGATACTCTTAGTATCATCAGAAATTATAAAGATTTTAGGAATTTCCTTATTGCCAAATTGGCGTTGACGATTCTCAATAGGCTCGATTATTTTCGATTTCCGTTTCCGTCTATTTTTGACAGAATTCGTTTTTTTATGAAGATCATCGCTGCCCATTAGAAATTTAACTCCCCAATAAATGGTAACGCACCATATCGTCCTTCTAAATACCCTTTTTGCAAAGCTTCATGTTGGCGCGGTTTAAAATCGGTTAATGGATATAATTGTGTTGATTGTTCTTTATCTTTTTCCACAAACCAAACTTGATCACGACGCAATAAACTATTATCTAAAATAGAACTATCATGAGTTGTAAATATAATTTGGGCATGATGCCTATTTAATTTAGGGTTGTGAATGAATTCAACTATAAATCTAAGCATACTCGGATGTAAACTTTTATCTAATTCGTCAATAAACAAAACTCGACCATTTTCCAAAATATCCATTAAAGGACCAGCAAACGTAAACAGACGCTTAGTGCCTTCTGATTCATATTCAGCAGGAAATGGGATTAAATTTTTGGTTTCATTAACATTATGTAAAAAAATAAGTTTCTTCTGCGTTTTTCCCAATAACTCTTCTGTTATTTCAGCCGGTAAATCATCTGGCAAATCATGTTCTGTTATTTTTTTCTCTTCTAATTCAAAATCGGCAATATTTAAATCGGCAGCCTGTAAAAATTCCAGTATTTTTTGTTTGTTCTGAGAATCTTCACAAAAATCAACTGTAACAAAATGGGATAAATGGGTTCCACCAGTGAAAACGACCAAATTGTGGCTAATCCAATTGAGTACCGGTTTTAATTGAGTACTATTTAACATAACGGCTGTTGATAAAAATAAGGCGTTATCACGCGTTGCTTCTTGCCAAGCTTTACGACGCCCCTTTACTTTTTTGGCATTTAAATACCAATCATATTGGTTAGTTTCTTCATCATAAATGCGTTCAAACCAACGTTGTGCTTCACCTTGCGGATAGGCAAATAGCCATTCATGTACAACCTGTTTATTGTTTAAAGCAAAACCATACTCATATAGAATTTATTCGGCAACAAATAATAATTCAAATTCACTTGGTAAACTCGGATTAACTTTATCCAATAGAAAAGGAACAATATTTTTTATGTTTTCGCCAGCTTGACTTTCTTTGGCGGAGTCTCTGACAAAATCTTGGACAAAATCCATAGCTTCAACTAAATTACTTTTTCCAGCAGCATTAGCACCATATATAGCAACAGACTTCATTAAATGGGGTAATTTTTTAATTTCGGAAGAAAAAATATTATCTGTTAAATTTTCTTCTTTGATAGGAGCCGCAACCATGCTCAAAGTTTGCGTGCTTTTTATTGAACGAAAATTGGTTACTTTGAATTCGATTAACATAATAATTCTTAAAAGAGGATAAATAGTCAATATACTATAAGAGATGCAGAAAAAATGTATCAAGGGGTCAGAGTAGTTGATTCTATTTGAATAGTTGACTATGTTTATCTATTTGATATGTCTCTTATTTTCAAAATAAACTACTCTGACCCCTTGATTTCCAATCTTGTATTGAACGGAATAACACCATTCTTGAGCCGCCGATAGGTCGGACTCCAAGATTTAGTTAGAATTAATTTGTGATTATTTGCTGGGTTTCCTTCCGTCAACCCAGCCTACGTACTACACACAAAGTTTGCACACCCTACATGGCTGCAAGGATTAGTTATAATTAATTTACTCTGATCCCAATAATTCTCTGTTTCAGCTAACGCTCTATACGGCTAGATTTTTCCATACTGTTTGTTGTTTAATAACATTTACAAAATACTCGCCTGAAAATCCATTTGGATAAAGTGTTGTTTGTTTTTCAGGTAGTTTTTTGTTTTTTTCATTCAAAATTTCACCACTAAAGATACCCGCAGGGTCATTTAAGAAATAACTATCATCACGCAAAGCAATGAGTATTTCTTCAAGTGAAACTTTCAAAAAACCAGAAAATAATTCGTGGTCATGTTCAATGGAAGTATCAACAATCCAGCCGTGTACTACAGAGATTTTTTCATTATTAGGACAAAGAGCGTTTACTAAACTATGGTCACTCAATAATGCTATTTCTACGGCTTTAACTTTACGCTGTAATTGTAAACCAGCTTTACGCAGAGTGTTAATTTTATGTCGCCAAGCATCCTTTTGTGACTTGCGTAAAAAAGTTGACTTGACTTCTAGTACCAATAATTGACCGTCTTTCACACATATAATATCAACTTCGCCTGCATTTTCATCTTTGGTTCGTATTGGTTCATAATTTAAACATACTTGAAAATCTCGTTCTTCAAAGCATTTAGCCAAACGCTGTTCAATACATGCTGTTTCTTTCCGAGCTTTTTTTCTATGCGAACCAAGTCTACGAAGATTATTGATTGCAGCCGAAGAATTATTTTGAAAGGCTTGCATCCAAGGTAATTGAAACAGATAACGCCCCATTTTTAATATAGGCAACTCAGAAAACTCAGGATTTAATATTGATTCATTATTTTTTAATTGAAAAGAAAAATCCTTTAAATCACTCGTCCAAAAATCAAGAATTGCTTCAGCAGCCTTAAGATTTCCTTGTGGAAATTTTTTACTAACTGTCCAAGCAGAAATGTTCTTTATTTTACTTTTTCGATCTGACCATGTAATAGGAAAACGATTCTGCGACCCTGTTAATAACCCTTCCATTGCAAGACGGCTTAATGCAAATTGCCAGTTGCCAGTTTCATCAAGATATTTTTTATAAGGGAGAATAAAATCAACATTATAGAATGTAGTCATTAACTCTAATGATAATAAAGCTTGAAATAGATCGACCTGTAACCCGGTTTTTTCAACTAATACTGTTTCATCAAGTCCATATACATCAGTTAATTGTAATTGTGAGCGAAAAGCTTGAATAACCGCCAGCCGGTTCGCTTCTTGATTTTCAAGGCGACCAATAGGTTTTTTTGCCCAGTCAGATGCATAAAAAACGTAAACTGCTTTATAAAACCAGTAATTATGAAGTCGTAAAAGTTTTTCACCATTACACCGCCAAGCATCACGCGCTTCTAAATAACACTCAATAATTTCTAAATTCGTACCTACTAATACAAAGCGGATACTATCATCATAACAAAAGGCATCAACTGACTGAGAAAGAAAGCTATCAAGTTCTACTTGTGCTTCAATTAATTGTCCAAAGGCTTGGTAAAATTTACTTGGGCTTTCAATATTTTCTGCCGAAGGAAATAAGAAAGGAGACAAGTGATTTCCCAAAGAGGAACCAATTTTTTCATCAGTTAAATAAAAAACACTTTCATCGCAGGTTTTAAGCTTCCATACAAGAAGTTCATTGATAGCGTACCAAATCTCTTGTTTATCACTATCCGTAATTCTTTTTTGAGAGTTTTCTGGAAAATATTTATGAACTATATGCTCAAAAGCATATAGGCTTGCATAACTTAACAGTTCAAGCGGAGTTAAATTAACTAATAATTTTTTATAGCTTTCAAGAACACTTGTACGTTCTTGGTGTGCATTTTTAAACGTGTGGCAAATTTGGATGAGTTCATTGAATATTCCACCTCTGATAAGAGCAAGTTTTTCTATTTCCTGCCATTTTTTAGAATGTTGACGTAAAACTATTCCTGAATATCGTACTGCTCGATATATAGATTCTGGAGAAACTTTAGCAATATGTAGAATTAAATCAAAATTAGTTGTCTTTTCCTGTTCCAGATAACGAGCAAGAGCCAAAATAAATGGTTCAGAGTTATAAATATCAGAGGATAGTTTTTTTAAAAATAAGCTTGACCAAAATGCGGCATTTCGTTCTGCTACTTTTATTTTATGTTTTCCGCGTGATCTAGGTTTACCATCAAGGAAAATTTCAGTTATTGCGATGATAGCATCATAAATTGATAAGCCTGATGTAATACACTCTTTATATTTTTGTTCGTACATATATGCTGTCCTTTTGCTTGTTTTAGGGTGCTAGAAAATAGGGGACTGACCACATTTATAGCAAATAGGGGACAGACCATATTTATTTTGAAACAACTTTCACTATCAAAATGGAAGTGTTCCTTGTCCTTCTTCCAAATGTGCTTTTTGTGGTCTCCCGGGTACGGAACGCCAAGTTCTACGCCCAATAGCTAAAGCGATTTCTCGCTGGAACTTTTTGCTTCCAAATACATAGCCTCCATTAGTCGCCTGACGAATTTCATTTAATAAGCTAGATTCTAACTCTGAGACGAACAATTTTTTATAGGCTATTTGACGGGCCGTTGCATCATTTCCAAGTGCTTGGGTTTTGCGAATGGGGTGATAGTACTCGGTCAAATTCACCCTGAGCATTTGCTCGGTAGCTCGACCACTGATATTCTGCTGGATGAGATACCATATTAGCCCGTACTGGATTAAGTTCTATGTAACGATGGCAAGCCAAAAATAAATAATTGGGGACAGAGTAAAATTAATTCCCTAAGTACTGAAGCACAAATTATCGAATATTATGGAGTCCAAAGCTTTAGCTTTGGCAGCTATTAATTTTAGCAATTGCCTTTGGATTTCAAAATATAATAAAACTTATGCTTCAGTACTTAAAACACACAATCACATTCTTCAGCCAAATAAAATTAATTGGCTAAATGCTATTATAGGAATCATAAGTGATTTGTAGCTATCAGACTCCATATTAAATGTAGGGTCGGTGAAGCGAAACCGACCATTCTAAAAATATCAAATTTATGACAACTAAACCGATGATTTTTTATGAAAATGGTCGGTTTCGCTTCGCTTTACCGACCCTACATTTCTCACTTAACATTTACATCAAATCAAGGTCACACTCAGCCACGCTTTTAGCGGTCCAGCCTGAAGGGCGATCGTTGACAAACTTGTTATACATTTTACTCTGCACTTGAACTATTTTTTTGACAGGGTCGCAATTAGATGGCCTCTCATTTCTCCATCCCCATTAATTGCTGTGGATATTAAAGGCCAGTCAGACCTCCATAAATAGTACCACCAACAATCCCTAGGGAAATAAGCAGTCTGGATAGTGTTGGAAAAACTCCATGGGCGAGCTGGAATCGATTCCACAAATCAAGTTTTCTTTGCAATACATTTTCATTGCCAGGAATCAGCAAAGGATACTCCTCGGGGCACTGTCCTGCTACAGGTGCAACTTCGGGTGTGGTTTCCTCGACTAGATGTTTATGTAGTGCCGCTTCTGTTTTGATCAGCTCATCGAGGGTGACATTTTGCAGGATACCAAGAGCGTGGGACAGATTACCCATTTGCTCGGAGGCCGCCTGACACCATTCCCCCCAATTTTTCTTGTCGACTTCGAGGAGCTGGAATTGAGGGCAGCACTCCTCTGCCCAGTTATCAATGCCAATGGCGTCGACGATCGGCTGAGGGAGTTGCAGCTCAACTGCGCAGGCTGAAATTTCATTCATTACAACGTGAAGATTCTTACAGACATTAATCATGCGCCGCTTTTCAAAAAAACCGATCTGGCCGTCTGCTGTTATCACCGTCCAAGTGTTGACAAATAAGGCGTTCTCATCTGTAAGGCGGGCCCACATATGCTCAGAGCAATGTAGTAGATGAATTAAGCTAGTCAAATACTCAGGCCAGCCTTGGCCCATTTGTTCAGCTAGCTGTAGGTGAGCTCGTCTGCAGCTAGCGTCGTGGGCTTTCAATTTGCCGGCAACAATCTTACGTTCCTCGATTATCTCTTGAATGGCATCAGGTATGTCACTCTTTTTAAGCTCTTCACCACGGTGGCGAATAACACCACCAGAGGGTTTCAGCTCACCGCGCTCCAATGCTTCTAGTGTCTCCCGTTCTATATCAAGATTACGTGCCGTATCCAGGTAGGTGACGATCGATTTGGGATATATGCTGGCAATAGAGTCACTAGCATTGCTACCTAACTCACCACTGCTGAGCATATCATCGACACTGGAGAAATTTCTTACGGCGCTCCGATTTAGGTAAGTACCACGATACTCCGGCGAGTAAGCTGCTTTGTTAAAGCGCTTAATAACTGCCTCCATTGGTGAGATAGCTTCAAACTTGTCTACCTTTTCGGCATTATAAAAACTTTTGCTAATGCGCTGTTTAATTTCAGTAGGGTTACTAAATACGTCCCAGGCGCTGCGGTCATCGAGTTCGGCGGCAATGTATGTCGCTTTGGCGTTGTCCTCACGATCCCGGTTTGCCGGATGCGTTGCCCACATTTGAGGGGGGCGAGCAGTCTCCTCGGTAAATACGCGATAGCTGTCGGCATTACTGTCCTCTGGTCTGACCGGAATATTTCCGTAGCGTTTGTCGTCCAATATTCTACGCATTTCGCTGACAGTGACTTTCTGAGCTTGAAATAAGTCATCTATAATTTTTCCCTCTCCAGCCTCATTGCTGGCAACATTAAGGGCTGTTTGCCAGGCGTGATCTGCGGCCTGCAATTTGTGCAGTGCATTAATAAGTGCATCACTGCCGGTGACTGAGACCGCCACCAAATCGGCATTGAACTCCATTTCACGGCTAAGTGCTCGCTCTGCCATAATGACGACACTGAACAACGTATCTATCAGCGACCGTATCGACCAAAGTATCAGTGCCAAAATCCAGCCAACCCAGGCGATCCGCAAATCGATTCTGGAAATAAAGCGCACAATTGAATCGAGCCAATCCCTCGTTGCAACCAGATGAGCAATAATCTGTTGGGCGATATAGACCCAACGCCCAACCATCATAGAACCTTGAGCAAAGTGGCCAAACTCATGGGCCAGTACCGCTTTAAGTTCTCCCAAGTTGAGAACATTAACGAGCCCCAAGCCAACAATAAGATTCTTTTTCGATGGAAAAAGTAAATTAACCAACGATAGGTCATAAAATACGGCCGCATTCACCTCGGGAGTAAGGAATACGCGGTGCGGCCTGGGAGCTCCAATCTCATCCGCCAGAGTATGTAGAAACTCAAACAAGACTGGCTCATCTTCACGACTCACCTCTACACCACCGGGGTCCCCTGCTTTGCGCACTGCAAACAAGGATTTGACCATAAATACAGTTAGCAGCACGGCACTCACGGTAATCAGTATTCGCCAAAAATCGGCTTGCCCTGTATTAATTGCCATGACGCCCTTATAAGCAATTAAACCAAAGCCAGCCATAAGGACGAAATAGAACGCCATAAAAAACATCAGGCCAACCATCGCCAGCCATGCGTGTTTTTTAAAATTGGCATTTGCCTTGGTTAGGCTTTCGGGAACATTGCCTGGACTCGGAGGGTAAGGTAATGAATTGGCCATAGTGTTAGTTGCTCCTTAATCATAATTACAATTATTATTTCAAACTATTGAATGTATAACGTTTAAATCAGCTGCCGACGAAGGAGGTCAGCTGGATTTTTTTGTTAGGTTTTCTTGGATTAAAAAAGTTTCAACTGCATCAGTAACCCAATTATTAATACTTTTCTTTGTTAATTTAGCTGATTGAGCTATACGACTATGAAGTTCAGGTGTTAGTCGCAAACTAAACCTTCCAGAATAGGCTTTATCGGGTATTTTATTTTCTAACTTACATAACTTAAAAAGGGGCCAGGCTCGAATTATTTTGTCGGCCCCAAACTATCATTGCAAAAATAGGGGACAGACCACGTTTTCTCAATCTTCGTTAGTAGGCAACCTCTTGCCTACCACCTGCTTTTGATTCAATTGGACCCTCTTCTGGCACCCGATTTCAAAAGATAATCCACGCAAGGAAAGAAAAGGGGTCAGGCTCGAATTATTTTTGGACACGTCTTTTCTGCCCCCATTTTTCTTATGTAAACCACGCAGCCAACTTGGCTACAATATCTATAGAGTTAGCAGCATAAGCCAGCTCACACAACAAATAGTTACCTCCTTTAGTTAGTGAATAAATACAAAAAAATCAACAAATAAAAGAACAAATAAAAGGGGTCAGAAATAAAAGGGGTCAGTACCCTTTTTTCAGAATAAGAGCGAATAAATAAAAGAGATCAGAACCCTTTTTTAGTTTATGATGCGAATAATGACCACTTGTTGACAACAATTTTTTTAGCTAAAAAAGGGTACTGACCCCTTTTATTCTTGCTTTAGCTTTTAGCTTGGGGATTTATCCCCAAGAGGTTCTATATACTATCTTTCTTCCACTCAATAACCCAATCATAACTTGGGCGTAAGTCGTAAGAATTCATAATCCAATACATTTCGCGAGGCTGTCCAAGCTCTTTTGCCTTAGATAGCATTATAAAAGAGTTAAACATATCAGCATAAGACACAAGTACCTTTTTGGGAGGCTCATTATCTATTTCCACGATATTGCGCTTAGACATATCGTTGGGATTATAAGCAGTAACAGCTTTCCACCATAAGTTTGGCTGTGTCATTAGGGTTATGTATAAGCTATTTTTCGCCGTTGCTTCATTTTCATTTTTTTCCTTGGCATAAATACAGATATGATCGCCGTCTTGCAATATTTGACAGTCACCATCCTTGTTAGCTGCATTTTCTGTGTTTACGTAGAAAGCCTGCTTTTTGTACGGCCTATCCGCCACTATACCTGTGGCTTTCCAAATCTTATCCAGCGCTGCTTCCGTGATCGTGACACCTGCTTGTGCAGCTACTTTTTCTACAGCTATGGGAAGAATAATGTGCTCATTACTTGTATTAGCTTCTGCCCGTTCCCACATTTGTAAATAAGCTTCAGCGGAATTCATGATGGATTCGTAAACCCGGCATTTGTCCCACTGAGGATTTTTTCGGCACTTTTCAAATGTTTGTGGTTGAATGATGTCATGTAGATGATCTGCAAGCAATCCATAATGAACAATACCATCCTTGTTCAGATCAAAGGTCCGCGTACCTGAAACTTGCTCTTTGAATTTAAAACCGAACTCAGATTCAAAAGGGTAGATAAGTGGGTTTTCATTTGCATCACTTCGAGGACCAGGCTGGTTTCCCAAACCGCTCATATCCGTGCCAAAACCAACACCGCTTAGACTGTAAGATGTTTCTTCTATTTCTTTGTCTTCGTCCAGATAACATGAAATCTCGGTATTAAGATGAGCTAAGATAGTCTTAATAAGGTTAGTGGATGTATTATTATAAGGTGTAATATAACCGCCATATTTAATTAAACATTTAGCATTATCATGCAGGAGACTGTCTTTACCCTCGTTCATCCAGCTATGAGAAGAAATAGTGCCACTATAACGGCGTTCTTTGACAATTTTCATCACATCTGTTGCTCCTTCAACACTTAGATGATCCATTTCGATCAACATTTTTTTATCGATCATACGATTAATCAGGTAAACACCCAACTGGCTTAACCCATGTACGTTACAATGCTCGAAGCTGTCTTCGTCGTTATACTGAGGATTTATGCTACCTAAACCCAAAATATCCTTAATAACAGGTATTTTCCCAAGAAATGGCAGACCGGAAACAAAATGCTTCCCTTTAGTCTTAGAATCACATTCTTTGGTTTCAAAGAAACGCCCCGTGGATAACCATTGTCCAAGGTTGATGAAATCGCCTTCCACACGGGAACCGCTAAACTGGTTATCAAATTTATGGGCCGGAAAAATAGTGCGAACGCCAAGCTCATACAGTTCATTTAGTCCCGCATCAACCGTGTCGTGATCACATTTCTTATCTTTCAATCCACAATTAAAGGTTTCTGAGGCTTCTACTCCCATCAGTACAGCCAACTTGCCGTCGGCTATGACTTCTCGTGCCTGCGTTGGAGAAGTTACTAATCGGAACCAACCTTTTCCGGTACCACCTGCTTGAGTGTCAATGTAATCCTGCATTTCCCTTAAACGGCGGGCTTGTAATCGGATACTGTCCATTGTGTTACAACTATTTGGCGGAGTCTTATCTGTTGAATTTAAGTGTTTTTGTATTTCTGCTTGTATCCCACAGAGTACTTCGTTTTCAACCAGATTAGTGACCATCAAACGCTGTCCGGAAAGATACGCTCTTTTAATCCATTTATAGTAATATCCCGTATGGCTCATTTGCCTATGATCATTCCACCCACCTAATTCAGGCCAACCTCGGGTACCTTTATGATGGTTACCCTCTCCCAACAGTGTGCCAATGATATCTAATGCACCTGACGGTCCGTGGGTGCTTCCAATGCCACAGCCGTTTAATGCCCCTAGAGGCCCCAAATCATGAAATGGTTTTCCATGTATCATCTTTCCACCCATAAATTCATAAGAGGTAATATGAGTATGGGCATCAACAAAACCACGGATAGGAGTTTCTACATTACCTTTTAACCTATTGGCATCACCGGTTACGTTGACGGGAATTTGGGGGAGTGAACAGTCAAGCTCATCCTGCGGGATGAATTCAAATAATTGGTCTTGATCTTCAGTTTTTTTCCATCTGCGAATATTGCCGCCAACAATAGGGGTAGGATCAACGGTAACAAATTCATCTGTGGTGTTTTCTTTAAGCCGGAACTGATTTTTGGTACCCGTCCACTCAATATGAAAATATAGAGTCTCATCATTAACAAACTCCCATAGCCGGGTATTACCTGTAATTCTATCAACTGACAGGAATTCGTTATATTTCTTGTTAATGAAGTAATACCCCCCCTCACGACGAGGTTTTACCATGAACAGTTGCTCCTCACCACCAGTACGCTTCCATCTTTGTACATTGAGCATCCCAGCTATATTTCTAACCGCAACTCGTTCTCCTTTTGTCATCTCTTTTATCTCATAGCACCTTGAACTAGTATCAATATCCTTTGAGACATCAATCACATCCTTTTTTGTGCAGGTATTACCATCTAACTCGCATCCGCGTAGCCAGATTCCAGTGGAAAACCAGTCTTTCTTGCAATTCCACCCACCACTTATGGCATTACGATTTTGTAGATAAGAACCACAGTTGTCACAACATGCCTCCCAACTTCCAGGACAACCATGCACTTTCTCATCAATCCAGTCACTAGCTTCCGCTTCTACTTTTATTCTTTTCCCGTCGATTGTTCCACAGTAAGTAGTAGCTACCGCCATATTGATTGAAAACACACTTATTGCAGCAGCAACTAAGAACTGACAAATTGTTTTTTTAATCATGTTTATTTCCGATTTTAGATAGTGATGCATGAAATATTGACAGTAATTGCATTCGAATGTATAAACTAATTTATTGAATTTACATATCATTATTTTATACGTCATTACCTTAAAAAATTAGTAATACGAGAAAAAGGGGTAGCGAGCGTAGGGTGGGTAGGAACTTCGTTGCAACCCACCATTTCTAGTATCAAAAAATTGATGGTGGGTTTCGTTAGGAACGTGCATGAAATAACTTCAGTATCTGAGAAACCAAGTTTTTTGAAAAAACTTGGTTTCTTTCTAATAAGTTGACTAAATTATTTCATGCACGTTCCTTACCGCTCTACCCACCCTACGCTTGCTTTCCTTTGGCTACAGCGTTACGACGAAGGGCACAGGCGCGAAACGAAACCAAGAGGTAGACCAGCAAAAAGATAACAAACCTGGAGAGAACTTCAATCAAGGAGAATTGCCATTCTGAGGTTTGGTGTTGGCAAAATAATTCGAGCCTGGCCCCTTTTTATTATCAGATTAATTTTACTCTGACCCCAATTAATTACGTTCTTGAGCCGCGCGGCTTGTAGCAAAGGCTCCAAGACCAAGTTAGAATGAATTTTACTCTGACCTCTTATTTTTAGAACTAAAGGGTACTGACCCCTTTCTTGGTTAAAGTAACAACCTCTCGAATCATAAATTGAGGCTTTCCTCCAGAATACGGACCTTCAAAACCTGCTTTATTAAGATACGTTAGTTATTAGCTCTCACCGTTTTATTGGGCCAAATTTTGGCATGACGCGGCTTTCCTTATTTTTATTTCAACGCCTTCTATTTGTGGTCATGTCAAATGGTTGTAACTCCTAAAAAGTACCCATTCTTCAAGCACTTCCTTAAGCTGTTCACGACAGTCTTCTAAAAAATTGGCATTAGCATAAACCCCTTGGAAACTAGGAATTTCTCCCTAGAAACTCTTGTCTTCTTCAAGAATTTCATAATGTGCGTGTTGTAAACGGGTTTGTAGATATTTTACTAACATACCTCAACTACTTATTTCCAATTAAGTGAATCTGGGGCCAGATTTAATTCGAGCCTGACCTCTTTTCTTGCCGCCGCCGATAGATCGGCTCCTAGACCAAGTTAGAATTAATTTTACTCTGACCCCAATTATTGAGAAAATACACCCTATACTATGCGTAAAAAAAGACAAGATTTTTTGCCCCTAATAAAATCCAAAAAGCGGGAAATCATTAGGCGGAGTAGGAGCGATTTTTCGAAAGGCTAGGGCCATGCTCGAAAATTAAGGAAAAGGGGCTAGGCTCAAATTAATTTTACGATGATTTTAGTGTCGGCTAAATAATCCGAGCCTGGCCCCTTTAATTTCACCCTACGCTTGCTGGCTATCGTTTTAATTTAATGGTGGGCAAACAAAAAGACGTTTGCCCACCCTACCTGGCTTTTTTTCTACCCACCCTACATTTAACCCATGCTACGCTTGCTACCGCCACCCCGAAATTGAGTTTTGGTGGCAGGGAGTTATCCGCAATCATTTCCGTTCAATTTTGATTGAGGAAGTGAGATTGGTAAAATTTTGACTCTCCAGAGAAGGTGTATCTTTATAAACGGTTATGCTTCTACCCCGAAAACCGTTATCTTTGTATAAAGTAACCTTCAATCCTTTTGGCACCTTCAAGGAAGTTAATGAATCTTCCGGAATGCCTAATAGATTGGTGGCACCGCTGTGGCCGTAAACTATCTTGTACTCTCCAATTCCTAATATACTGTAAGTGCCGGTATAATCAGACCCTGTGTAAACAATTACGAAATTGCGCAATAGAGCATCATCATCCCAATCCCGAATCCACTTTTGGGCATCAGTTCCATTACAGCCCTTGACTGGAAGGGAGGTAGTATTACCATCCAAACATTGCGGAGGTGTTTTCATTAAAGCAGTACCATCCACAGACCATTTATTGAAGTCTGTTGTTCCATAAGGATAGTACTTCCAAGACCTGTTGTGAACATTGAGTAGCCTCTTACCATCCCAAATCCATTTTTGGGCCTCGGTTCCACCACAATCCGTTAGCTGACCGCCTTCCAAACATTTATTGGAGTTCAGGGCGCTCCGCAGAGTCACTACCTTCAGATTCAGAGACGGTTTGCTAAATTTAACGATTCCAGAACCGACAGACAGCTCAAAATTATTGTTATCCACTACCTTCACCCTGCATGGGGATAAGGAAGCTTCAGAAGAAAATGCTGGTGAACTTTGAATTTGACAGTTGTCAGTACTCGTATCCCAGTAAAATGTAAGATCCCCTGCTGGTACACAGTCATCCCCCACTAGCTTGATAGCGGTAAAAACTGAGTCCTTTTTCTCAATTTTTATTTTTTCAGTGGGAGGAGCAGTGCCTCCAAGACAGGTATAATCCTTACTTATCCAGATGCCTGTTATATCGTTTGCTTGTGCTTGAAAAACACATGCAACCAAAGAGATAAACATAATATTGCGAGATTTCATCTAAATTTTCTCCTTTTGCTATTAACAATGAAAACTCCGGAGAACTGTTTTGCCTTTAATAAAATTAATGACTTACGTGGATATGCTCCACCTAAAATCAATAGACTTACGGACTTTTCCGGAGTTTTCCGAATAATAGCAACCTAAGCTTGAAGCAAACACTCTCCAATTAAGGTGTATATAAGTATTAAAGCATAAATTTTCGTACATTTTAAAGCCAGTTCTTAACTGGTGCCAGATAACAATTTTGCTATCAAATTGGTTTCTTCATTATATCCGAAAACTTGTGCTAAGGTGTATAAAAAAACAAGCCGAAAAATAAGCAGCATGTCCCAAAATTCCGCTCTGGCGGCCTCCCTGTCAAGCTTTATTTTACAAAAAATTAAGGTGCTAGTCTAGCGTTTTGCCCTCATCAAATCCCTCATCACGCAAAACTTCCGAAAACTTCCGCACATTGAAAAACGCCTCCATCCACGGCACATCCACATTTCCACTGGTAGTCAGTTTGTTTCAACATTTCGGTGTATAACAGCGTAGCCCATCCCGGATAGAGTTTTACACACCCCCACCCGCCCCGAAATTGAGTTTTGGTGGCAGGGAGTTATTCTGCTGCTAATCATTTCCGTTCAATTTTGATTGAGGAAGTGAAATTGGCAAAATCTTGGCTGTCCAGAGAAGGTGTATCTTCATAAATAGTTATGCTTCTACCCTGAAAACCGTTATCTTTATATAAAGTAACCTTCAATCCTTTTGGCACCCTCAAGGAACTTAATGAATCTTCCGGAATGCCTGATTGATTGAAGGAGCCGTTGTGGCCGTAAACTATCTTGTACTCTCCAATTCCTAATATACTGTAAGTGCCGGTATAATCAGACCCTGTGTAAACAATTACGAAATTGCGCAATAGAGTTACATCATCATCCCAATCCCAAATCCACCTTTGGGCATCAGTTCCATTACAGCCCTTGACTGGAAGATTAGTAGTCGCTCCATCCAAACATAGCGGAGGTTTCTTCATTAAAGCAGTACCATCCACAGGCAACCATTTGGTTGTTCCGTAAGGATAGTACTTCCAATACCTGTTGTGAACATTGAGTAGTCTCTTACCATCCCAAATCCATTTTTGGGCCTCAATTTCACCACAATCCTTTAACCGATTACCTTCTAAACATTTATTGGAGTTCAAGGCATTCCGCAGAGTCACTACCTTCAGAGTTTGTGATGAACCACATCCCAATGGCAATGTATTTTTCAACGCCACCACCTTTGCACATGCTTTTGGTGCCGCTACCACCATCATACGTGGTTTAGTAATACCATTACGCAAATCTCTAATGGGAGTTCCAGTTTGTATCAAGTTATTCAAAATTTGATCAACAGTTGCCGTTGGTTCTGCACCCTTTAATATAGCCCAAGCACCAGCAACATGAGGCGTCGCCATTGAAGTACCAGATATAAATGCTGTACCGCCACCGGGAATTGATGACCGAATATTTGAACCCGGAGCTAACAAATCAAGAATAGCTGCGCTATTAGAATATGACGCGACTTTATCTGATTTATCAGTAGCCCCTACACTAATAGCAGAAGAAATACATGCAGGCGATGAAATGGCATCCGTATAACCCTTATTACCTGATGCAATTAATGTAGCTATACCAACAGCACGGAGGTTATCAATAGCGGCTTTTATGGCTAAATTATCACCATCACAGGAAGCAGCGTACTTACCACCACCTAGACTCATATTGACGCTCGCAATTGTAGTACCACTTCTATGCAACGCAAGCACACGTTCCAATCCACGGATTTGGTCAGACGTATAGGAAAGTACGCATGGGACATTGCGAGGATCAGGGACTGGGCGAGGATCACATGATGCTAGAGTATCGATACGTGAAAACACTTGAACAGCAATAATATTCGCGTTTTTGGCAACACCTTGAATCCCACCGCCATTACCAGCGACAATACCAGCGACATGCGTTCCATGCTCGCAATTATCTACACCAGTACAAGCTACACCAGCTCCCAAACCTGTTTGTTCCTCAGAACCATTTGGGCATACAGTTGTTGCTCCACGCCGAGCGTAGTTAGAAGAATAACAGGCTTCTGAAACGACTTTACCACCAGAGAAAGCAGGATGGGCACTATCAACCCCTGTATCCAAAACTGCTACTGCTTGACCTTGTCCAGAGTAACCCATATCCCAAGCATTATTCGCACCAATTAAGGGAACACTTTGAGCGAGAATAGGTGGTACAAGGGTGTCCAATTCCACACTGGTTACTTGGGAAATTCCCCTGATTTTGGATAAAGTCCCACTATCAACATTTCCCATCACTAGAAAAGGGATAGTTGCGAATCTCCCTACTGCGTTTGCAGCAGGTGCACCGCCAGCAGCGCTCCCTGCAGCCGAACCCCCGACTGCTCCGCCCCCGACTGCTTTGCCTAAATCCTCTAGAAATGCATTTTGGGCTTGAGCTATTGCTCTTTTCTTATCCTCGACGGATGAAGGACCACTCGATGCACCTACTGGTGTATTCAGTCCCAAACCAATAATGACGCGCGCACTAGAAGACTGCTGCATCTTACTCAACAAATTTTGCGGAATAACTACATCCTGACCCTGCGCAGAGCTAATAGCAGGTAAGAACATACTATTCAAAGCAAAAACACTCCCAAAAAACAGCCACTTTTTCAGCACAGATTGTTTGGCAGTGTGTCGATTTTTGTGTTTCATCATAATATCATATTTCCCATGTACTTCAATCTAAAAATTAAGAGCCACTAGATGGAGCCATAACTGCATCTAACGCAATACTTGTCACAATCGGATTTCGTATGATATGCGGCAATGCCGCTTCATTAACTTCAATGACAACATAAGGAATAGTTGCATATTTCTTTTCTTGTAACGGTATTTGAAGAGTCTCTTTCAAACCGTTTAAGAACAGGTCCTGCATACGCGCTATTTTTGCTTGTTGTTCTGTCACTTCTTCAGGCAATAGTGTTCCATCAGCTTTCATGTTAACTTTTAAGCCGACAATAACACGCGCAGTTCCATTTTTCTGTAGCATTTCTTGCAGATTTGGTGGAACTGGTATTGCTTCACACGTTTCAGCTTCTTCATTCGTGGCAAAACAGGTACTTGAAAGTACACTTAGCAATCCAAAGGCACAAAACACAATAGCCCCTCGCACGCTTCGATTACCTATAAGCATTTTCCCTCCTCATCAAACATACTTGAGGTTAGAGTAAAATTAATTCCCGCAAAACACACTAAGTGTCTGATAAAAAATAATTAATAATGAAAAAAATTGGGGTCAGAGTAAAATAAATTCCCTCTAAACACAATAGACATTTCTCAATCAGCCGAACTAATTGGCTGAATGTTCTTATGTGAACCACGCAGTCAACTTGGCTACGACAACAGTTAGCAGTATAAGCCAACTCACACAACTATTTTAAAAATCACCTCCTTTAGTTAGTGAATTAATACAACAAATAATTGGGGTCAGAATAAAATTAATTCCTTTGAAACACACAATAGCATTTCCCCGTCAAACGAATTTTATGGCTGTGTGCCTCCACATCGTCAACTTGGCGACGCTATCAATAGAGAATAATTGGCCGCACAAGTTACGTGTCTACCATAGCGAGTATCTCATTCTTAACAAATAACAGGTTTTTGTAGATGGCTTTTAAATCTTCTATTTTAGTGGAATCAAAATTCTGCGAGATAAAATATTGATATTTATGACGTTCTAATTTTTCCAAGATCGCAAAATGCCAATGCCCACCGGTAATATAAGCTCCTTTGATGAATTTCCAGTCATTTAATTCAACCGCCGTAATCAGTTCCGCTAACAGTTGTGGTCTTGGATTGCCATACTCTTCATGTCTTTTAAACTCTTGGATAAAAAAATACGGTTTTTTGCTCTCGACTAACCCTTTGCTGACGACAAAATCACAAGTACCATTTAAGATAAATTGACTCGTTTTATAAGTCATCGGTAGTTCATAAAAGCCGCGTATTTCCTTATCTTTTAACAGAAAATTAATTTTGTTCAGCAAAGGAGTTATGTAATAGATTTTCAAATCTTCTTCATTATAGTCTTCTATTAAATTACCGTTTTGTTCGATTAATTGTTGTAAATAGTTAACTATCTCTTCGGTTAAGCAAATATCATTATTAAACCAATTATCGAAAATCAAAGGACTTAACTTTTTTTCAATCTCAAATAACTTTTTTAACTCAGTATCTCGGATTTGACTATACCGGTAAGTCGGAATTTGAGTTTTATCTTGCCCCTTTAAAGTGGCAAATTGTTGTTTTAATTCTTCTATCTCTTTTTTGAGTTGTTTTAATTCAATTTCACTATTCATACAAATGTCCTTCGTGAGTCGTGCTTATGCAATAATAATTTAACGTTAATAACCGCTCTAAAAATACGTTCCCGTGTAACGGGCGCGGCAACATTAACCGTTATCTATTACGCAATAGGGCATAATCCTACCCCCGCCTTTGTATAATACATTTAAATTCCTCTTTTAGAGTATCATTGATAAATTCCACATTTGGATCAATACTCAATATTCTTTTTATACCGCTCCCATACCCACTATAAGGTAAAATCGTTTTAGAGATGGAATTTAATATTGGGTTTCTATGTATTGAAATACCACTTTTTATCTTTTGAACTGTTAATAAATTGGTTAATTTCCCAGGGCTGATAATTTCGACTGTTAAACATAAATATTTTTATTGAAGAGTTGATATAATAATCTCTATGAACTAATGCATTGACAATTAACTCAGTTAAAATTCTTTCATCAATCTCCAATTGAGCCATTGAATTAAATTCTTTGTCAATCTGCTTTTTAGAGAGATTGCTTTTCAGAAAATTTAAACTTTGTTTATATAGTTCAGCAAAAGTCCCTTTAATGGTATCTTTTGATATAAACTGATCGATAGAAATATCATCTCCATTAAAATAGACACAATCTATATAAAATGAGGGACAATATCTTTGAGGGGTGATACCAAACATTAAATTTCCAGCTAATGTCAAATGCTTATATCAATGCAGTTCCCTATTTTTTAGCAACATCTAAGGTTAAAAGCCCCTGTTTGTGTTGTCTAATATTTGTGCATTGTCTATGAATAATCTGTGATAAAAAAGTTCGGTATTTATATCTGTGATATCTGAGTTTGGGATAATCTCAACATCTGCAAAAAGTTTTTTAGACTCGGCAAATAATCTTCTTAACTCTTCTGGCGAGATTTTTCGTTTATCACATCCTGCTTTAGTTAAATATATCCCTTTGTTGGTTGCATAAGGTTTATTGATACCTTCTGAAAGAGTGACAATTAATAT
This sequence comes from Candidatus Parabeggiatoa communis, assembly GCA_035871815.2. Classification (GTDB taxonomy): domain Bacteria; phylum Pseudomonadota; class Gammaproteobacteria; order Beggiatoales; family Beggiatoaceae; genus Parabeggiatoa; species Parabeggiatoa communis. The sequence goes on along the minus strand of JAYQWI020000931.1, from coordinate 1,917 downwards.
CTTTTTGTTATCTATCGTTTTTATCTTGACTCAATGGGTAAATTGGGGGAGTCATTTTTGAATTGATGACATGACCTATTAATTGATTGAGTCTTCGGATATCATCATGATTTCACCTACGATATCACTTAAGTCACTAACACCAATAATATCGATGCCACCCTTTGCATTAGAAAAAGCAACAAGTTCGTAATAATGTTTATCGCCATTTGTTATATTTTCGTGCGTAAAGCTATCTTCACCATTTGAAATTCTACTTATTAATTCTGATAATTCCATCTTATTCTTACAGTCGAAATACCGGTGTTAGTCAAATCGAATAAACCTTTCTCTATTTGGAATTGTGGCAGCATAAGTTATGCGTCTACCATTGCTAATATCTCATTTTTAACAAATAACAAGTTTTTGTAAATGGATTTTAAATCTTCTATTTTAGTCGAGTCAAACTGTTGCGAAATAAAATAGTGATATTTATGACGTTCTAACTTTTCCAAGATAACAAAATGCCAATTCTCACCGGTAATATAAGCCCCTTTAATGAATTGCCAGTCATTTAATTCAACCGCTGTAATCAGTTCAGCTAACAGTTGTGGTCTTGGATTGCCATATTCTTCATGTCTTTTAAATTCTTGAATAAAAAAATACGGTTTTTTGCTCTCGACTAACCCTTCAGACACCACAAAATCCACCGTACCATTTAAGATAAATTGATCGTTTGCATAGCTCATGGGGAGTTCATAAAAGCCGCGTATTTCTTTATCTCTTAAGAGAAAATCAATTTGGTTTAGCAAAGGAATTATGTAATAGAATTTCAAATCTTCTTCATAATAGCGTTCAACTAAAAATTTATTCTTTTTGATTAAATCGGTTAAAAACACTTCTACTGAGCTGTCTATTTCAATTGGATAATTAAACCATTCATCAAAAATCTGATCATCTAACTTCTGCTTAATCTCAAATAACTTTTTTAACTCAGTATCTCGGATTTTACTGTATTGGTATGTGGGAATTTTATTTTCATCTTCTCCCTTTAAAAGAGCAACTTCTTTCCTTAATTCCTTTATCTCTTTTTTAAGTTGTTTTAATTCAATTTCACTGTTCATCATTTCCAGTTATCAGTTATCAGTTGCTGGGCTGTATTCACAACACTTGCATAGCTACTAGTGTTCTGCCACAGTTATTTTGATAGGTTAGCAAGTACTTAAATACAGAGAATATAAGTGTTATGCACCTGTCAAAATAAGTGTGGTGATGCACTGGTTCAGAAAAATAATTTCACTCGTAGGGGCGAACCTGCGTGTTCGCCCTTTTGAAATTAAATATCTGAAAATCTATCAAACGCTATCTTTTAACCATATCATTGGTTATTAGTGGTATCTGTTGATTTGAACACAGACAAAAATAATGTTCTCCATAATGTTCTGATGAACGAAAGCCAGTATAACACCGGTCATGTTGATAGTCGATATTATAGCCTATTCGCCATCCAGAATATAAAGTAGCGCAAACATAATACACGCTCTCACTGCCACGGGCCTGCGTCGCCCTGGGATTAATGCCACCGGGCACGGCAAATTTATAATCCGTCTTTTGACAAAGGGTAGGACAATATTGCTTTATCGTTTCAACCCACTTCATATCAGCTTTTGCGACGGATGAAAGGCCCAAACTCAATGTACTCAACAAAACCACCAAAGATAATTTGGCATAAGATTTTGACCCCATTAATTTGTCTCCTGTTAGGTCAGTTATCAGTTATCAGTTATCCGTTATCCGTTAAGCCTTCCGTGTCATTTTGAATGGAGGGAGAAATCTTTTAATTAATTTAAATACTTATGGTTCGGTGATTTAAAACCCAGAATTCAATAATTAGAGTCATCAGTTTGATACAGGGTGAAATTTATTAAATAACAATAG
>JAYQWI020000930.1:0-2830 GCA_035871815.2 Candidatus Parabeggiatoa communis | reverse complement strand
TAAATTTGGTACATTGGCTTTAACACTACTAGAACGCTTTCATGTCAAAGAACAAAGAGGCAGGACAATCTTTGTCGTCAACATCTTTATAAAGCATTGGAAGAAACATATTCAAAATATCTTAGGGCCTTTACAGGAGGCCTATCAAAGCGGCTTAGACACGGGCGATTTAGAATTTTCTGCCTATGCGCTATTGAATATTCCTATCGCTTTATACATGACTGGTAGCGAACTAACAGCCGTTGAACGAGAAATAGCAAACGTTGCTGAGGTGATTAATCAACTTCAGCAAAAATCAAGTGTGCATCTACATGATATCTATAGACAAGTCATTTTGAATTTGAGGGGAAAGGCTGAAAATCAGTGCCTTTTAAGTGGTGAAGGTTATGACGAAGAGAAAATGCTACCGCTTTATATTGAAACGAATAATAAAAATGCCATTTTCTATATCTATTTTAACAAACTGATTCTCTGTTATCTCTTTCATGCCTACCCTCAAGCACTGGAAAATGCAGTCATGGCAGAACGCTATTTAGATGGGGCTGTTGGATTAGCACACGTTCCTTTCTTCCATTTTTATGATTCCCTAGTACAGTTGGCTCTATATTCTAAAGCAAGCAAACGAGAACAGCGGCAATATCGACTTAAAGTACGTGCTAACCAAAAAAAGCTGAAAAAATGGGCCAATCATGCGCCCATGAATTACTGGCACAAATTCTATCTAGTGGAAGCCGAACGGGCCCGCGTTTACGGACAAGAGCAGGTGGCGAAAGAATACTACGATCAAGCCATTGCTTTAGCGTCTGAGCATGAATACCTGAATGATGAAGCCTTAGCCAATGAATTGGCGGGACAATTTTATCTCACTCAAAGGCAAAAGCATTTTGCTGACCATTACCTACAGGAGGCCCACTATGCCTATTCGCAATGGGGAGCCATAGCCAAAGTGAATGATTTAGAAACGCGCTATCCGCAATTGAAAGCGACCACTGAGACGGGTTCGCCTATCACCGTTAATGCGACGACTAGCCTCAACAGTACCCGGCAAACGCCCTTAAGCGCCTTAGATTTTGCCAGTGCCCTCAAAGCGTCACAGGCCATATCGGGTCAAATTGATCTGAAGGCCTTACTGATTAAGTTGATGGCCGTGGTCATCGAAAATGCGGGCGCGCAACGCGGGTGTCTGATTTTGCCTCAACAGGGGCAATGGTTTATTGAAGCAGAAGGCGCAATCGATCAAAAGGCCGTGAGGGTGTTGCAATCTATTCCTATCACGCCCCCTCAACCCTCGACTGGGGAGTCCTCGCCTACGGTGCCCACAACGCTGATCAATTACATCATCCATGCTAAAGAAAGTGTGGTTTTAGATCAGGCAACACAGGCTGGACAATGGCGGCGTGATCCCTATATTATTGAAAACCAAGTGAAGTCGATTTTAGCGATGCCGCTACTCAATCAGGGTCAGTTGACAGGCCTGTTGTATTTAGAAAACAACCTGACGAGCAATGCGTTTACAGCCGATAGATTTGAAACACTCCAATTATTATCGTCACAAATTGCGATTTCTATCGAAAATGCGCGGTTTTATCAGGAAATCACGGATTTAAACAAGGCTTATGAACGGTTTGTCCCCCATGAGTTTTTAAGGCTGTTGAACAAGCGCAGCGTGGTCGATGTCGCATTAGGCGATCAAGTTGAAAAAGAAATGACCATCCTGTTTTCTGATATTCGCGGATTTACCGCGTTGTCGGAAAAAATGAGTCCACAAGAAAATTTCAATTTTATCAACACCTATTTGAGCCAAATGGAACCCATTATTACGCAATATCAGGGCTTTATTGATAAATATATTGGAGATGCCATTATGGCCCTGTTTCCCGGTCAGGCTGATGAGGCTGTACAGGGTTCCATTGCCATGTTAAAACAGTTGGTTGAATATAACCAACAGCGGCAAAGCGCAGGTTTAGACCCCATTGCCATTGGGATTGGCCTGAATACAGGGGCCTTGATGCTGGGTACAGTGGGCGGACAAAACCGTATGGATGGGACGGTGATTTCTGATGCGGTCAATCTCGCCTCGCGCATTGAAGGGCTGACTAAAAGGTATGGTGCGGCATTATTGATATCAGAAACGACTTATGCCCGTCTCAGTGATGCTTCTCAATATGCCATTCGCACCCTTGATCGGGTCAAAGTCAAAGGGAAATCCGCGCCCGTGACGGTTTATGAAGTGTTTGACGGCGATCCACCTGAACTCATTGTTTTGAAACTGAAAACCCGTGACGATTTTGAACAAGGCTTACAACACTATCGCCATAAAGCATTTACTGAAGCGATTCAGTATTTTAAAAAGATGTTGGCGATTTATCCTGAGGACACCGCAGCCCAGATTTATCTGAAACGGTGTGAGCATTTTCAACAATATGGTGTTGCTGAGAATTGGGAAGGGGTTGATACTTTGGAAAGTAAATAGAAAGACACAAATATTTAGCTTTAGGCTCACGCAGAGCCGCAGAGGCGCAGAGAATGAGAGAAGATTGATATTAGGATTAGACCAGCCGACTAAACATCGATCCTCTGCGGCTCTGCGGCTCTGCGTGAGCTTAAATATTTTTTCTTCGGAAAGTGCACGGAATATTTCTGTGTTTTTCCGTGTTTTCCGTGGCAAACTTAAATTGTTTGGATAAAATTAAACCATTGTTGGTTGAAATATTCTGCATTCTGGAGAGGCATGTAATGCCCTCCTTTCTCCAGCTTTTCATATTTTGAACCCTTGATGTTGTTATGAATAAATTCTGCATAGCGGGGTGGCGTGATTTGATCTTCGCCC
>JAYQWI020000929.1:0-5720 GCA_035871815.2 Candidatus Parabeggiatoa communis | reverse complement strand
TAAAATACCCAAAACAACCACACTACTCTATGCATACAAATATTATGTAACAAACTGTCTGCTCACGCAGAGCCGCAGAGCCGCAGAGAATGAAAGAAGATTGATTAAAGGTGTGGGTATTTTAATTTTTTGGAGTTACCTTACCACCTATCCGTTTTCGTCGAGACGCGATGCTTCGCGTCTCTGTTTATAGACGATCTATAGCGTTTCCCGATCTCATGACGTACAGTTATATCAAGAAAATCGAACCGCAAAATAAATTTTGCACTCAAATGGTGGACTGTATAATTGGTTCAATCGTACTCATACCCGGTTTTAATCCTTTCTTATATACAATCCTTGTCGTTATCGGTTGAGCATAAAGTAAAAATCAAAGCCAGTTACCTATGAGTAGGAATGCTGCCCAGTAAGCCGGATGTCTGAATTTTTGTTCACTGGCAACCTGTATTTGTGCTTGTTGTAGGGCCTTAGCTTTGGAAAATTCCGGTTTTCGCAAGTGGGTGTAAAATGCTTGCATGATTTTGGCTGTTGATTCATCATTGACAGCCCAAAGACTGGCTAACACGCTGCCTACACCAGCCTTAATGGCAATACCGGCGAGTCCTAAAGCGGCACGTTCATCACCGAGGGCAGTTTGACAGGCGCTGAGTGTGAGTAATTCGACAGGATGATCACGTTTGCTACTGATAAGCTTTTCAAGCCTATCCATAGTGAGCTTGTCATCGTAAGTCAGTATAAAAGTGTTTTTGGGGTTGTTATCAAATTGGCCGTGTGAGGCAATGTGAACAATTTGATAAGGCGTTTGGTTCAAATTCTGTGTGAGCTGTTTCAGGGTAAATTCTTTATCCAGAAAAGTGTTACTTTGCTGAAATAATGATTGAATGTTATTGAGTTCGTTTGGCACGTTTAAAAGTGGTGGAAAGTCTTGCACGGCTTCTGATAAACCGTTAAGCATGATTTGTATATTTTCTTTGGGCAGTGAATGTGGGTGAGTGAGATATAAGCTGGGTGTGGTGCCGAGCGCGTATTCATGGACTAAAAAGGTTTTGCCATTAAATAACCCAGCCATTGGAATGAGGCGCAAAACACCATCAGGCACGGTAATTAGCGTGTCAATTTTTCTGCGAGTCAAACGCCCTTTGATGGGAACAATTAGCCAGTCATAAAGTTGACGAGATTGACGGATAAATCGCCCACTGACTCTATTTTGAATATTGTTGTGCAACTTTTTCGCGGCTTTTGAAATCTCATCGCCAGCAACATCTATCGTTGTCCGACAAATGCTATCAGAAAACTGGAGTATTAACTCAGTGCGTTCTGGAAAAAGAACCGGATAGAGTACAGCAGTGTGGTTGTCTAAATCAGGGATTTTGATGTCATGTTTTAAAACCGATTTTTTTCCAAAATAATCTTGTAATTCAACACGTTTTGCACTTTCTAGCATCCCAGGGACTTCTCTTAATTGGCCGTTTTCCAGCAAGGTATCGACTAGCTTAGTGTAGGTTGGTGCAATTTGTTTGTTAAAACGTTCTTCTTCTGAAACGGGAACCGTTTCTCCCGTTTGAGACGAGAGATATTCAAGGGCTAACCAAGCCGCTGAGATTGTTGTGATGAGTAAAAATAATTTTTTGAACATTTCGTTATAAGGCTTCAGGAGTTTGGAGTTAGGGGGGGTATTTATAGGGAAAATCTCCAAAGTTTGGTCAATCTTTGGAAGTTTGAAAAAAAATAACGCCGCAAGAGACGCAAAAGACGTCAAGATTTCATTCAATTTCTCTTGATAGCGTCTTTAGCGTCTTTAGCGCGTTTATTTATCTTTTAATAACCTCAAAAATCAAAATCATCCCCTCTTGACAGCAGGAAGCGTAAACCAAAAGCGGCTGCCTTTTCCAGGTTCACTTTCAACCCCGACTTTTCCACCCTGTTTTGTGACAATGCGATGGACAATTAATAGCCCAAAACCAAAACCTTCTTTTTCACCATGTTTGTCAAGTCGTGTGGCTTGGGCAAACAGTTTTGAGACTTCTTCCGTTGTCATGCCTTCGCCATTGTCTTTTACCCAATATTCAACCATGCCCTCTTTAACATCAGCCCCAATTTCAATAGAGGGTGGTGTGCCACCGTACTTCAGGCCATTGCTCAAGTAATTAGTCCACACTTCTTTAACCCAAATGGGATCGCCTAAAGCATTGGGTAGTTTGTCAGCTACGGTGATTGAACCATAATACTTTTTCTTAATGGATTCAAGCTCTTGTGTGACTGATGCGACACAAGAGCGCATATCCAGTGATTGAGTTTCTACCTTCTCTTTTGAAATCACCGCCACTAAAAGTAGTAGAGAATCAATGATTTCAATAGATTTCTCACCCGATGAGCTAATCACTTGAAGAAAATGACGGCCTTGCATATCCAGTTTTTTGTCATGGCTCTGTAATAGTTTCGCCGTAAATCCCAAAATCTCACTGATGGGATTGCGTAAATCATTAGCCATTGAACGGGATAACGCTTCTAAGTCAACGTTAGTCAAGTGCAAATTTTCAACGCTTTGCTCAACTTTATCTTCAAAACTATTGAGTAAACCGGTGAGTTGTTCAGCCATAACAGAGAACGATAGAGCCAATTCACCTATTTCGTCCTGTCGTTTAATGTCAGTTGAGAGATTCCAGTTTTTCCAATCACCACCGCTTAATGCCTTCACATGTTGATTCAGTAGGCGAATCGGTTTCGTCACTTGTTGGGCCACCACGATGCCTACAATAATGGCAACCAGAACCGCAAGCAGTGATAATCCCAATGTCCAGAGCATGTTATCCTTAATGCCTTCAGTGAAATCGCTATCTGGGATGCTTACCGCAATTAGCCACTGGATGCCCTGCCCCTCTTCGTAAACTGATAACTCTGTTGTTCGACCGTCTAATTTCAATAAAGCTTGACGCTGTTCTTTTGAGAACAATGAGATACTGTTCCATTCATCTGTGATGTACTTGGCAACCGATTGAATGACAGGACTTCTGCTATTATCGGCACTCAAGGGATGTGTTCCCACTCCGGCTGAAAGCGGTGTATTTGTGGAAGCCGCAACGAGTTTACCGGTATGAGCAATAATAAACGCCAGCCCGGTTTTACCTATTTTCATTTCTTTCATCAAATCAGAGATTTGAGACAAAATGAAATTGGCACCAAACACACCGCGCAGATTATAATCCTCATCATAAACTGGCACAGCATAGGTAATCTGAAGAACATGTCTATGGGCTGACACGTAGATATCGGACCAGGTAGCCTGCCCCCTCTTTTTAGCCTTTTGGTACCAAGGTCGATTACGGGGGTCATATCTTTTCGTTTTACGTTCAAGATGTTGGATGCGTTCGCCGGACTCATCTATTTCATAAATGTGTCGTAATGGCGCGGATTCCGCCTCAAGGATTTTAAGAACGGTTTTATCCGCTATCTGCTGAACACCAATAAAATGGCCTTGCTCATTACCATAGAAAATATAAGGTACCTCAGAGACCGTCAATTGATGTTGGAATTGATCAGCAAGATACTCAAAGTTAGACGTATCCAGTTTGGTATTCAGCGCATTAACCAACTGAGGGGCTTGTAAAAAATGCTGAATGTGTTGCCTAATCCGGGCAGAAATTTCTTGATGAAGTTGAGTGCTAATTTCACCCACAGCCCGTTGCCCATTATAATAGGACACCTCAATTATCACCATTGCGAGCAGCAAAATGAGAACAACCAAGGGAATTGTGAAAAGTGTACGAATAGATCGCGCCATAAATCAATCTCCATTGTTTAAACTTCCGATGGATTGAATGTGAATAGTCCTAAGTGCAACCCTCATCATTATAAGTTGCATTCTGTTTCAGCCGAAACTCTCGTAAAAAATTAGAGTTGTCCCTTAATAAGCTAAGTCCTTTATTTTTATTATCAAAGTATCTCGTATGCAAATGGGTTAGGTTTATTTAGGGACAAGTCTATTTTCGTTTCAACTTTAGTTTGAATTGAATCTTTGAGAATTATACCGAGACAAACTTAAGTTGGCAAACTAAAGTGGCAAACTAAAGTGGCAAACTAAAGTGGCAAACTAAAGTGGGAACGAAAATCCGCAAACTAAAGTTTGCACTGCGACAGAAAAAAATTAAGAACGTAAGCCTAACTATTTGAAATGATTATATTTAAAAGATTAGCTATAACCATGAGGGTGCAACCTAGAAGGCTACGTTCTAAAATGAACAAGCTTGTTTAGACGATTTCGCAATAAGCGAAGTGATATCAAAATCACTTTGAATGGTTAATCTTGTCTCAAAATCACCGATGTCATTGGGTTTTAATTTTCCTCGCCAATCGGTAAAGTTGATAGTCGAATAACAAAAGCGTTTTTTGGGGATACACCACCAATCCGTATCTGAAATACCGGTTTTGTGAGTATCATACCACATTGCATAACGTTTATTGATGCGAATTTGTACTTTATCTTTAAGTCTATCTTCTAATTCTCCTTGGTAAAAAAGTATAAAGGCTTCATGAGCACCTTGACATTCAATTTTATCAATGGCATAAACCGAGTCACCGGTTTTTAAAGTCAAAGTGTGTTTTGCTGAATCAGCGTCTTTGGTGCTTGGCATCGTAGAGACAGGTGGCGATGGAGACTCTATCACAACCGTTTTCCGTTTATCAGTCGTCACAAACTCATCGGCATTCACCTGTGAGCTAGGGGAAGGTTCCGATGGCTTAGCTTGGGCTACGGCAGTAGCCGCTTCTAATTCCGCTTTTCTGGCGCGACTGAGTTGAATACCTTGCAATGTGCTCCAAGTTGTCTCATCCAAAATGCCCGTTTGGGTTACCCCAATATCCCGTTGAAATCTTTTTAAAGCCATTTCTACTGTTTCAAATGTGGCTTGTTTTAGAGGCCTGTGAAAATAACCTATCTCAGCTAAAGGAGCCGCTACGCGGTAAATCCCCATTGTTTGGATATCAGTAAAAGTTGTTGTCGGAGGAGGTGGGGCTGGATTCTGAATGACAATTGTTGTTGGTTCACTGAGTCGTTCCAAAGCAACGGGTGGACGTAGATGCACGGCTTCTCGTTTTTTTCTCGGTTGTATCGATAAGTTTTGCACCGCTTGTTCCAAGGCTTGAAAGGTTGCCCGAGTCAATCTACCCGTTTCTGGTAACCCGGATTGTTTTTGAAAATCAGCTAAAGCTGATTGGCTTTCAGGAGTTAAGCCCTGATTGATATCACCCACTTCGTATCCTAAAAGATCAAGACTGTTTTGTGCCCATTCCAAATTGCTTGAGCTGATTGGCTGTTCAACGGTTTTGGGTTCTTGATCTGTCATCTGTAGAGGCATGACTTGTTGATTCACTACTGGGGTAAATGATGCGGTTTCCGCATGATCTGTTGTTGTACAAGAAGCGATAATGCTGAAAAACAGTAAAATGATGAGCGTCTCGCGCCTGATATTAAAAATCAAAGTGAAGTTTGGCATAACAAGTCCCTACACAATTTAAGCGTTGATTTGTTTCTAAACCAATCCAGATCATCTTCGGCATTGGGCAATATATTGATTTTATAGGTCATTAAATACCTCATCAATTGTCTTACTGGAGGGGAGAATACCTTGCTCTCGTTGCCGATGCCCTTCTAACAAGGCAGCGAGTGATTTTTGATCACGGAGTAAACGTAACGTTTCTTGGATTTCTTCCCAATAATCTTT
>JAYQWI020000928.1:0-3399 GCA_035871815.2 Candidatus Parabeggiatoa communis | reverse complement strand
TCTTTCTTCATGTTAATGCCCGTAAAACTCAAAACTGGTGTGAACAGTGACTGTTGTTCAAAAAAAGAGTTCAGAAGTTCAAAATTTTGCGGCCATCTTTTCGTTCCAAATTTATTTTGCGAAGGTGCAGATTGACCTTTTTTTGGGAATGCGCCCGTGTTTGTCTTAACTATCAATTTTGGTCTGAACGACTTATGGTTCAGTCACATAAAGGTATAAATAGATTTACCTAATATTTGGCCTAATGAGAAAACGGCTCAGCTAATTGAGAAGATAGAGCAAATTTTTATAAAGGAAAACGTGTCTTTTGAAATTAAAACGGCATTACCCGCAGAACCTGATTCATGGGATAAGCTTAACATTGAAGAAATTTCTGTTGATACTGGTATTGATTTTACAAAAAATCACAATTATTATCTATACGGGATACTCAAGAAATCATGAAAGTTATGTTGAGACTTTCAATAAAGGAAGATACCCAATGAAACTCAATAATGAATTGAAAAAATTGTTTTTGATTCAACTCTTTTTGATTGGAATGAGATATGAATGAATTAGTCGGATTTGAAAATGAGGATTATCAAAAGGTAGGTTCATTAAACCATAGTATTGCACAAGCCCGGTTAACCGGTTTGTTATCCAATGACGACAGATTCACATCAGCCGTTGAATTAAGCCTAGATATCAGCCAAATTGATGTGAGCCAGTTTGGTATTAAGGCTAAAGACGAACTCAAGCCTGATGTCTGTTGTTATCCAAACAATGTCGGCTTTAAATCTGATGATATTCTTAAAATGTCAGACATGCCTTTGTTAGCTATTGAAATACTTTCTCCCAAACAAACAATTGATGAGATTTTAGCCAAGTTTAAAGCCTATTTTGCACTTGGCGTTAAATCATGCTGGCTGGTTATGCCAACCGTGAAATCTATAGCGGTTTACCTGCAATTTGAAAACTTCAAAACGTTTGGCACCAATGATAGTGAAGTTGTTGATGAGGCGTTAGATATTCGTTTGCCACTTCAGAAAATTTTTAGGTAAGAACGAACTCCTCATGAAAAGGCATTTGTCTTTTCGAGCAAGAATAATAAGTTCAAGTGCGTATTGGTAAGATCGCATAAAAAAAGCCTCTTGGTGATTGGAACCGAGAGGCTTTTTTTGATTTGTTTTTCGATAAGGAGGAGTGCAAAATTTATTTTGCTTTCGGTTGGATTGCAAAATTTATTTTGCTTTCGCTTGGAGTGCAAAATTTATTTTGCTTTCGCTTGGAGTGCAAAATTTATTTTGCTTTTGCTTGGAGTGCAAAATTTATTTTGCTTTCGCTTGGAGTGCAAAATTTATTTTGCTTTGGTGAAGATAGATTGATAATGACCCTTTTTTTGGTAATGCGCCCGGTGAGTACACAAGACGCATACTCACCTAATGGCTTAGTTAATATTAAGGAATACAGGCCGCCTTGGGTAAAGCAATACCTTCGACATCGTTCAGATTGATGTTTTCAAGGGCTGTTGAAATCGTCACTTGTGCTTGTTCGCAAGAGTCTACATTGAGAGAGCGAATAGTCAAGCTGTTGTCATTGTGCATACTGAACAGTAATTCGTTATCAGCCTGACTGGGCATCATTTCGATTGCCTCAATTTCACCTCCTTGAACTGTGCAGTTTAATACGGTGACTGTGTGGGTATCGTAGGCCAAAAACCGGTTATCCCTGACAGCATAGAGTATGGAACCTGCATTATTCCAAGTAATGTCTTCAATCGCGCCGTTGTAATGTGCTTGCAAAGTGCCTTGAGCGGTAGCGGGATCAATTTGGATTAAGCCCTCACCTTTTGCCCATCCCCACAATGTACCCTCATCCGGTTTGAAGGAAAGGCCGTTAATATCTCTAAAACCCGTGTCACCGATGGGAGAAATCGCGCCCGTGTTGGCATTGACGGTATAGAGATAACCTGGATCAAGTCCATCTTTACCAGCCGCTGCAAACAATTGGTTAGTGGTGGGATGTATGGCAAGTGATTCAATATCATGCTCGTGATACATCGTTCCCAGTAACTTGACATCAAAGTTATTCAACACATCTATCGTAAAGAACAGGCTGTGGTTGCGGCCTTCATCATGCACGGCGTAAAGATGGCATTCAGCATTATTAGCAATAACATTTATAAAAAATGTTTTAATATCTACATATCCCAAACCATCTTTCAAATGTACTGCTAGTTTTACTTTTCCTTGTTGGAAAGGAGCAATGAAGTTGACACTGCTAAAATCGCTGGAAACTGGCTCCAAATTGCCTTCTAACGCACACCAATAAAAAGAAGCTTGCCCTCCATTTTGTGTATCTACTACTGCATTGGCAGTAAGCAATAGAGATTCGCCAACTGCAACTTCCAAAGTTTCAGAAACGATTTCTACACTAGGGTATGTAGCACCTGAAATAGTTTCATCTGACAAGTAATCATCTCCCTTACAAACGAAAGCTTCAACGTTGTATGTACCTAAAACTAACATTAAGGTAGAAGTCAGATAAAACAGAGTAGGATAGTGTGTATGTTTCATTTTCACTTCTCCCTTAATTACAGATATTCAAAGAATAGTCTGTTTTGTGACGAACAATTTCACTAAAAAGACGGCATGTCGATAGAGCCATTTCCCAACGCATCAAAGGTTGTTCGGGCTTAAATGAATTTTTTTCCACATAGCCATCTAAAAATCCTGCCAATTTCGCAGCAAGAATATAAGCAAAAAACTCGCTACGATTTGCACCTTCAATATCAGGATATATTTTATTTAAAAAGAAATCCATATTAAAGAAATGCATCCATTTGCAAATCGGATTAGATTCTTTTTCACCATCCTGACTACCATCATGTTTGTGACACAGAGTTCTTACCAAAACAGTAATAGCCTCTTTACGGCTGATATTTTCTGTTGGGTTATAATTTCCCCCTTTTGTACCCTTCATGATACCCGTTTTAATCGCGTAATTGACAAAACGAAAGGACCAACCAATCAGATAATAACCTTTTTGATCACGTTGTTTAAAGAGGTTTTGATCGACAAAGTCAGTTCCATCAAGTTGTTTGGGAATTTTGAAATTAATATAACCCGCTGTTGTTATTTTAGCAGCCAAAAGTAAAAAAAAGATAGACGGGTATACCTCTTTTGCAAAAGATGATAACACCTGTTTTATATTCCCATTATGCAAATTTTCGGCGACTGCTTTTGCATTAAGAACCATTTTTAGAAATTCAATTCTAGTTACTTATGGTTCGGTGATTTAAAACATAGAATTTGAGAATTGGAAAAAGTCACGAAACAAGTTGAGTGTAAATGGTTGATGAAAAACCAAGTAATTCTAGAATATTTTGTTGTAAGGCAGTAAGCGGGGTCAAGTGATAGG
>JAYQWI020000927.1:0-3399 GCA_035871815.2 Candidatus Parabeggiatoa communis | reverse complement strand
TCACAAGTCATCACATCTTCTAACAAATCTTCACTCCACCGTGGTGGATAATCAGAACAGACTTTTGGCCGGCTTGTGTCATCAGGTACTAAATAAGTTTGATTAGCACAGGTCGCGGTTTTCCACCAATGGATAGCAGAGGGATCGTCAGAAGCATATTCAGTATGCCCCTCTGGGGACTGATATGAGACATTCAAAAACATTTGATTCATTTCAGTCAGTGCCCTAAGAATCGCTATTTTCGCGTCAAAATGGGTTCCAAAGCCCAATACGATATCTTCGGCTGCTTTATCGGTTCTCCTAGAAATCGCGGCAAAGCTGGGAATCGTTATATCACTGGTTATATCCAACAGCCAAAACGCACGATGGCATGTTTGATAATAGTCTTTTAAGCTTTGAACATACGGTTCCTCAAAGCTGTCTAAATCGACGACTGGCCTTTTAATGCGATTATACCACCACAAGGCGACACTATCCCGTTCCACCACTTCCATGAAACCTTGCAAAATGGCCTCTTCTTTGGTATTACCGGCCGCCGCGCCATTGGAATCTGCCCAACAATCTGGCTTTGGTGGCTTAGGATAACCATAGTAGCAGTAAGCGGTTGGTAAATACTTAAAAGTTTTATGGGTTAAAGACCAAACGGGTGTCCAGTCAATTTCTCTTTCTGTATCAAAGGGTTCGGGCACTTTTTGAAAAATATAACAGCTCGTATTCCATTGATGACGGTTTTGGTATTGGTTGTCACTGAAATTCATACAGACATTCGGGTGAATCGCGGCCTCCCCGATAGCCTCGTAACGGCCTTTTTTCCGAATTTCGTCGCCCTGAAACAGGCCCGAATATCTTTCAACCGCTTCGCCAAAAGCACTGGCCTTGGCTTGACTATCTGTTTTGCCTTTGCCACTACTGCGGCCTCGAAGATTGTGGCGCAAAAAGAATAACTCATCAAACATCGACGCAACATTATGGCCCGCAATATAAATATGGGTTGGCCCATTTTCCGTTTGGGAGACTGATCTTAATTCTCGAACAACGCCAGTAATCGGGCTGATGTGGTGTTGATATTGTTTAAGGGTGTCTTCAGGTGGCAGACAACGGTGTCCACCGTCGGCCATAAATGTTTTTCGTTGACTTTGTAAAACGAAGGGCTGAGGGGCTTGATCGGGTTGTTCAGGTTGACCACAACTTGGACATTGCGGACGTTGAGTCAGCCTATGCTGTTGTGTTTCTAAAGAGAGAGTATCAAAGGTGACTAATTGCCCTACCAATGGGCTCTTATCAGCTTGGATAATCCATTTGGCAATTTCAGTGGCCGCTAAATTGAGTCCCATTTCTACAGTCGAAGGCAGGGCCGACACAGAGGTAGGAAAAGGTGTTGAAATCGCCTTGCGTTTTTGAATAAAGCTTTCCACCGGCCTATTGGCTCGCAAACGCTGTGCGAAGCATTCCCAACAACCGGTTTTGCCTGGCAGAAACAGAGGCCCAATCCAAATCAGGGTACCCACTGGTTTAATCAGCATCCAAGGACGTTGAGATTGTAAGGCTTTTTGATTGAGAGTTTGCAAATCATTTTGGAGGTAATCATCCGTCAAGATGACTTCAAGTTCTCCCTCTCCTTGTACTTGGATAGAGAGCGATTCAAGAATAGCAATCAACGGTTCAGCACTGACCGTACCGATGGCCCGTACAACCACTTTGGTCTGTTGTAATTTGCGGACAACTGCTGTGGTATCAACGTTCAACGTCTCATAGAAGGCAGCAACAGCAGTGGGCAAATGCTCATCACTTTCAACCAAATACCCCTTTTGTTCCATCAACATCAACGCATAGTAAACTTCGGCTGCAGACGCTTGTTCATGCATCAAGTCAACAATATTGTCAACGGTATGTTGACCGTTAATCAACGGTACTAAGTGTTGATAAAGATGACCTTTCAACAAAGCAGACTGGTTTTCTGACAGTAGAAAGACACCTTCTGCTTCTATTATCTCCACATGGAAACAATGTTTTAATTGGGGTTTGTGCATACTAATTTAAATATACTAGCAAATAGAAAGGTTTATTTATGCATAATCAGTGTTAATTATGACCATTACTCAACTCAGCGTTCTATCTTATCAACTCTTATAACATTGTTCTGAGACTACCAAAAATGACTTATGTGTATCTACTTAAGCGGGCAGATAGTGTGATGTTAAAGGTACGATAGGCTTAATTTGGTTTAATGAGTTTGCTTTTTTGTCATGCAATATATGCCAAATATCCCATTTCATTTGACCATTAAGCCATAATTCGGGTGAAGTGCCAAATAATCGAGAAAGACGTAACGCCATATCCGTGCTAATACTTTGTTTGGCATTGATGATAGCATTGATCTCTTCAACAGAAAAGGCTATTTTTTCAGCCAGTTCAGTGGTTGTTATGCGATAAGGCTTTAGAAATTCTTCTTGTAGAATTTCAACAGGATGAATAGGGGATTGGTGTTGTGGCATTCTCATTGGCTAATCCTCTTAATGATAATCAACTATTTCAACCTGTTTTGCCCCTTGTTCTGTCCAGACAAAGCAAATACGATCACGGTTATTAATTCTAATCGAATATTGCCCTTGGCGATCACCTTGGAGTCATTCTAGGTGATTACTTGGTGGTTTTCTGAAATCTTCTATATACAATGGCGTTATCCAAAAAATAGAATTTGCGTAAGGCTATGCGTTTTAATTTCACAGGCAAGGTTTTTCTAGCTTCTTTAGAATCAGTACCATTATAAATATCTTCTGTTCCTTTATCAAAAAAATCAATAATCATAATAATTTTTTCTAAATCGAACCATTAGCTAAGCTTGTAGGTTGTAGTGAAGTTGCGAAACGTCATTCAAAGCTCAAGCGAATTTTGTTGTTGTTTTTAATTATAGAGGTTTGTACATGCTGATTTTGAATTACTGGAAACTATTGGAAAGAGTTATTTAGTGTTGATTGTCAAGAATTTTGGAAAGAAGGTGAATAGCTTAGTAGTTAGAACTCTTATGAATTACTTGCCGCTTTAAGCGAACCAGAAAAGCACCCTCATTTATGAATTGAATATTAGCTTCACAAAGAGTGATATTTGGCACAATCAATATCAGTCCAGTGAAACCCAGAATTTAGGTTTCTCCCAAACCTTTAATAACGTCTTATTGTGTAATATAGTTGATACCGTCATATAACGTAACTACATTGATTTATCTAAAATTTTCATTTTGAGAAAACGAGTAAAGTCAAGCACTTAAATTAAATCGGTATAATGTCCCCCTTTTTTGGAGCCAAAGGGGGGACTAAATAACAATACTAGTGCTTTGTCACAGCTAAAAATTAGGGTTGGCATATTCCGTAAATGTTGTGGTATATTGCAAGAAAATAC
>JAYQWI020000926.1:0-2244 GCA_035871815.2 Candidatus Parabeggiatoa communis | reverse complement strand
TATTTTTGACTTATGTATAACCATGAGAGGTTGCACCTGGGCTATTCACATTCAACTTGCAAACTAAAGTTTGCACTCCAAGCAATTTAATTGCAAACTCTCCAAATGACACCTAAAATTATACTGATAACTGATAACTGAAAATAGATAACTGATAACTGATAACTGACATGTCGCTCATTCAAAAAGGCATACAAACGGCTCTTGATTCTCCTGTAATCGATATCCTTGCGAAAAATTTGGGGGCCGATAATCTGGTTTCCCTTTTGCGAGAACACTTTACCTTCACCGCTTTTGAAATCGCTCAAACTTATCAAACCAGTTATGGCTATGACTTGGCTGCGATCAGTGCGGGCCTCGCGAAGGATGATCAAAAAAACCGGTTTATTCAAACCTTAACGCATTCTAAATTATCGCGTGAGTTTTTTGAGCAAATCAATACAGACTATTTACAACCCTTTGCTGCTCAACACGGTTTGGACAAAGACACCTTAGGCGAAGACTTACTCAAACAAATCAAGCCCTTATCTGATCTACCGCCGATTTTTCAGGCCCCTGATCGGCCCTTTACTGAAACCGAATTGGCCGCTTTGGTTCATGAACAAGGCACGCTGGCAATAAGTGATTTGGTTTTAACCGAATTACAAAAACAACCCTCTTTGGATGACACTTTAGCGGCCTTTTTTCGATATCAGGAATTATTAGGCAACGCGATCTTGTTTTTCTTTCGCGAAATCATTCGAAAAGATCAGCGTGCGAAAATCACTTTAGAAACCTTGCAAACTGCGGGCTTATGGGCCGATGTGCGTGATATCAAAACGGCGCAAGCCACTTTAACGACTACCTTGCAACAACAACTGGAGGCCCAAAAAACGGCCGTTAAGCAGGCCATTGATGCCGGTGATTTTGGGGCCGCCAATAAAATCACGCAAAGCTTGCCCCGTTTGCAACAAACGCTTGACGATATCCCGCAGCATTTACAAGCCGCTCAAACCGCTTGGCAAACCAGCCAACAACACCTGATTGATTTTTCTCAGCGTTTTAACACTTGGGCAAAGTTATTGGATGAAAAAGTGGAACAGGTGTTAACGGCGATGAACGCTTTCCACACCACGATAATCAAAATAGACGAGAATGTCGAAACGCTTTTACAAGAAGTTCGACAATTAATGCAGCCTCCCGAAAAACGCCCTGAGATTGATGCCGTGATTGCGCGTTTATCAAGTTTATTGGAAACACTGAAATTAAAATCCGGTGACGATTTCCGCGATCCATTAAAAGAGGGCGGTTTTGGCCCTGAAATGATTATCATACCTGCTGGAAAATTTCGGATGGGCGATATTCAAGATACCGGTGGTGATGATGAAAAACCTGTCCATGAAGTCTCAGTAAAAAGCTTTGCGATGGGACGTTATCCCCTAACTGTGGGTGAATTTCGGCAGTTTGTAGACGCAACGGGGTATAAAACGGAAGAGGAAAAGGAAGAATACACAAGCAACTGGCGCAATCCGTCTTTTCCCCAACAAGATGATCAACCTGTCGTGTGTATCAGTTGGAACCATGCGATGGCCTATATCGACTGGCTCACGCAACAAACTGGCCAAGCTTATGGTTTACCCAGTGAGGCCCAATGGGAATATGCCGCCCGTGCCGGTACGGATACCGATTACTGGTGGGGCAATGAAATCGGTCAGAATCGGGCAGTGTGTGATAATTGTGGCAGTCAATGGGATGATAAACAAACAGCCCCAGTCGGTTCTTTTAAACCCAATCCCTTCGGTTTATATGACACCGCAGGGAATGTGTGGGAATGGTGTGCTGATGGTTGGCATGAAAACTATGAAGGCGCACCGACTGATGGGAGTGTGTGGGAAGGTGACGGTAGCCTTTTTGTTTTGCGCGGCGGCTCGGGGGACGACGATGCCATGTGGATGCGCTCGTCGGGCCGCCTCAGGTGGCATCGGTCTATCCGTAACTGGATCTTCGGCGTTCGGCTTGCGAGGATATTGTAACCCTTTGTTCTTTATCCTTTTATTCTTTTTTCTTTTGTTTTTTATTCTTTTGTCTTTTTCTTCAGCCCGCGTCCTGCGCGGGCTGACAAATTTTTTTTGAGGTATTTTCCCTTATTATATGCGGGTTATTTAGGGTAAGAGGAGAATTCGTAGCCATCTACAAAACATAAGAAAACGCAAGAGACGCAAGAGACGCAAAAGGCGCAAGCGAAGCAAGAATGCCAGATTGCTT
>JAYQWI020000925.1:0-9167 GCA_035871815.2 Candidatus Parabeggiatoa communis | reverse complement strand
GGTTATTTTATAGTATAACGACAAGAATTGCTTATAAAAAAGGATAAGAAATTAGGCATCACCACGATCTAATCCTTTATTTATAAACAATCCTTGTCGTTATCTAAAAAATCAGCGTTTCACCTTTAGCGTGAAATACAGTTTTTGCGCGCAAAAACTTTTGCGTGAAATTGATTGATAATTATTGACTTAAACTTCTAACTGATATGCCACGTTCTATTAAAAAAGGGCCTTTTGTCGATCTTCACTTGTTGAAAAAGATTGAACAGGCTATTGCCACTAAAAGCAAACGCCCTATAAAAACCTGGTCGCGCAGATCGATGATTATTCCCGAAATGCTGGGATTAACTGTAGCAATTCATAATGGACATCAACATGTGCCTGTGTTTATCACAGAAAACATGGTAGGACACAAATTAGGTGAGTTTTCTGTAACGCGAACATACCGGGGTCACCAAGCGGGAGATAAAAAGTCGAAAAAATAAAAACTATTTGGAATTGGAAGGCCTTCTGTCCTCTTGTATGAAAAGGATGAGGGAGTCTGGTCATCAATATTTAAAATACCATATCTAAATAATAAATATTTTTTATATTTTTTGATTTTGTATCGAAGGTAGACGAGGGGATATTAGATAGGCGTTCCGCTACTGTATAGATTTACAATTTTATACGCGTTTGTAATATATCGCTACTTAAATAGTAGCCTATCCATAAATGTCTATAATAATTAGTAACTTAGTGGCAGAAACATAATGATTATGATAGAGAGTTGAAGCATTTAACTGATAATGTTGATAACTTAAACTTCTAACTGATTAATTATATATAACTGAAAATGGAAGTTTCTAGTAAGCATAAATATGTGCGTATTTCTCCACAAAAATGCAGGTTGGTTGCTGACCAGATTCGTGGGTTGCAGGTTGAACAAGCACTTAATCTGTTGAAATTTAGCAAACGACGTGCCGCTGGATTGGTCAAAAAAACTTTAGAGTGTGCTATCGCCAATGCTGAAAATAACGAAGGAGCAGATGTGGATGAATTACATGTTTCAGCAATATACGTTGATGAGGGGCCAACCATGAAACGTATGCGGGCCCGTGCCAAAGGACGGGGAAATAGAATTTTGAAACGTACCAGTCATATTGCTGTGACAGTATCAGACATTGACGAGTAGATTAATTATGGGTCAAAAAGTACATCCTACCGGGTTTCGTTTAGGTATTATTAAAGACTGGTCATCTAAATGGTACGCCAGCAGCAAAGATTATGCGAATTATCTCAATACTGATTTAAAGGTACGCGAGTTTATTAAAAAGAAACTGGCACAAGCCTCAGTCAGCGAAGTGCGTATTGAAAGACCGGCCCGCAATGCTCGGATTATTATTCATACAGCCCGCCCCGGCATTGTCATTGGCAAAAAAGGTGAAGATATTGATAAATTGCGAACTCAAGTTACTGAAATGATGGGCATTCCTGTACATATCAGTGTTGAAGAAATTCGTAAACCAGAAGTCGATGCTCACCTAGTTGCAGTCAGTGTGGCTCAACAATTAGAACGCCGCATTATGTTTAGACGTGCTATGAAACGTGTGGTAGGTAATGCTATGCGTTTGGGAGCACAAGGGATTCGTATAAATGTCAGTGGCCGCTTAAATGGTGCTGAGATTGCTCGGAAAGAATGGTATCGTGAAGGGCGTGTGCCTTTACACACTCTACGTGCTGATATTGATTATGGTTTTGCAGAAGCCCACACCACATACGGAGTAATTGGAGTTAAAGTTTGGATTTTTAAGGGTGAGATTATCGGTAAACAAGCGTAATACTGCGATTTGGGAATAAGTATTTGGTTTGTTTTTATTGGTGATGGGTAATGGTGAATAGTGGAGGATGAAAAGTTTGGATGATAGGATAATTTTAATTCCACGTTCCCAATTGCTTCCCAAAATGTTCAAGGAAAGTTAATCATGTTACAACCTAAACGGACTAAATTCAGGAAACAACAAAAGGGCCGTAATCGGGGTTATGCTAGGCGCGGCAATAAAGTCAGCTTTGGTGAATTTGGACTCAAAGCGACAGGTTATGGCCATATTACGGCACGTCAAATTGAAGCAGCTCGTCGTACTATCACTCGTTATGTTAAACGGGGTGGCAAACTATGGATCCGGATTTTTCCAGACAAGCCAATCACCAAAAAGCCACTGGAAGTGCGTATGGGTAAAGGTAAAGGTAATGTTGAATATTGGGTGGCCCCCGTTCAGCCCGGCCGAATGCTCTATGAAATAGAAGGTGTTTCACAGGACATTGCCCATGAAGCTTTTCGTTTAGCTTCGGCTAAATTATCGGTGCCCACCTGTTTTGTGAGTCGAATGGTGATGTGATGAAGGCGATAGAATTGCGAAAAAAAAGCATTGATGATTTGAAAAAGGAACTGCTTGAATTATTGCGTGAACAATTTAATTTGCGTATGCAGAAAGCCAATGATCAGTTAAACCGACATACCCAACTTAAAAAAGTTCGCCGTGATATTGCCAGGGTGAAAACAATTTTAAATGAAAAAAAAGGTAGCATGGCATGACTGAGCAAACCACCAAAAAAGTCTCCTCACCACGGACTTTGGCTGGGCATGTGATTAGCAATAAAATGGATAAAACAATTACCGTTTTAGTGGAACGCACAGTCAAACATCCTATATATGGCAAATATATCAAGCGTTCAACTAAGCTACATGCTCATGATGAAGACAATGCTTGTCAGGAAGGCGATATTGTTGAAATTTCGCAATGTCGCCCCCTATCCAAAACAAAATCTTGGCGTTTACATAGGATTGTTACACGGTCAATCACCTAGATTGCTTGCTTTAATAAAGCAGGTGCAATAAGTGTTCTATAAGTACACTACCCCCTGTGTGACTATTCCTGACTCATAGTCTATACCGTGGTAATCACGGCATTTGGAGTTAAAAAGAACGATGATACAAACGCAAACTCTGCTAGAAGCAGCAGACAATAGTGGTGCCCGTCGATTAAAATGTATCAAAGTATTAGGGGGTTCACACCGCCGTTACGCAAACATTGGTGACATCATTAAAGTCAGCATTAAAGAGGCTATTCCACGCAGTAAAGTCAAAAAAGGGGAAGTCTATGTTGCTGTGGTGGTAAGAACCCGTAAAGGGGTTAGACGTCCCGATGGTTCAGTGATTCGTTTTGATGGGAATGCGGCTGTATTGCTCAATAACCAATTACAACCGATTGGTACCCGTATTTTTGGGCCTGTCACCCGTGAGTTGAGAAGTGAACGTTTTATGAGAATTATATCTTTGGCTCCAGAAGTCCTTTAAAACAATCTATTTTCAATAGAAGATAATAAATTCACTTAAGCGTACTAAAAATTTCTCCTATTCCTGTTCAAAAAACAGGAAATAATTTTTTGACAAAACCTTTAAGCGTCCCAATTATCACTGAATAGTGATGATTTGAGAACGTCAATGTCTAACTTGATAACTAAACATGCGTAGAATAAAAAAAGGCAATGATGTGGTGGTCATTGCGGGTAAAGATAAAGGCAAGCGCGGTAAAGTTATTCGCTTTATCGGTGATGATCGCGTAGTCGTAGAAAATATTAACTTAGTCAAACGTCATACGCGGGGTAATCCTATGCAAGGAAGCCCAGGTGGCATTATTGATAAGGAAATGCCTATTCATATCTCTAATATTGCGCTTATTAACCCAACCAGCAATAAGGTTGATAAGGTGGGTTTTAAATTTCTTGAAGATGGCACTAAGGTGCGTTACTTTAAGTCAAATGGTGAAGTGATTGCGGATTAATTCAGATGGCGAGATTACAAACCTATTACCGTGATACGGTTATTAAACAATTAATGGAACAATTTGAGTACAAAAGTATTATGCAGGTACCCAAAATTGTGCAAATTACCCTAAATATGGGCTTAGGTGAAGCTGTGGGTGATAAAAAAGTGATTGAACGTGCTGTTGATGATATGATGGCTATTGCAGGTCAAAAGCCGGTTGTTACCAATGCCCGCAAGTCCATTTCTAACTTTAAAATTCGTGAAGGTTGGCCTATTGGTTGTAAAGTCAACTTACGCCGTGAACGTATGTATGAGTTTTTTGATCGACTCATTAGCATAGCCATTCCGCGGATTCGAGATTTTCGTGGTTTAAATAGAAAAGCCTTTGATGGTAGGGGTAACTATAGTTTAGGTATCCGTGAGCAAATTATTTTTCCTGAAATTGATTACGATAAAATTGATGCTATTCGGGGATTGGACATCACCATCAGCAGCACAGCACGAACTGATGAGGAAGGATATGCTTTATTGAAGGCCTTTAACTTTCCACTTAAATAATTGAGGCGCAGCAAGAATGGCAAAAAAATCCATGATCAATCGAGAAGCTAAACGTATACGGATGGTCAAAAAATATGCGACAAAAAGGGCTGAATTGAAAAAAACATTGGCTAATGTTAACGCCTCTGAAGAGGAACTCGAATCAGCCAGACAAGCTTTGCAGTCTTTGCCGCGTAATGCCAGTCCCAGCCGAGTGCGTAATCGTTGCCAAATCACAGGGCGCCCACATGGTTATTATAGAAAATTTGGTTTGGCTCGGAATAAGTTGCGTGAATCCGCTATGCAAGGATTTATCCCAGGTTTAGTCAAATCAAGTTGGTAAAAGAATTTTCGATCTAGCACAAGTTCAGTTTAATGTCACATATGGCGATATACTATAATTAATAAAGTTTGAAAAAATAGATTTTGGGGTTTGGAATGTTTTTTGTGATTTATTTAGTTTATGATTTTATTTAATATTTAAACTTCACATTCATAAGAACCCGAAAGGAACTGATGTGCGATTTTTGAATCTAAAATCCTTTCATCGACAAGAGGATAAATATTATGAGTTTGTCAGACCCCATTGCTGATATGTTGACACGCATTCGCAACGGTCATGCGATCAGAAAACAGCAGGTGAAAATGTCTGCTTCTAAAATCAAGACGGCGATTGCACAAATTTTAAAAGAAGAAGGGTATATTACAGATTATAGTGTCTCTGAAGGGCTTAAGGCAATATTAACAATCACCTTAAAATATTATCAAGGGCAACCGGTCATTTCCGAGATTAAGCGCAGCAGTCGGCCTGGATTGCGTATTTACAAATCCAAAAATGATTTACCTAATGTGTTAGGGGGATTGGGTATTGCGATTATTTCTACTTCCAAAGGACTCCTGACAGATCGCCGGGCGCGGGTCGAAGGTCATGGGGGAGAGGTATTGTGTCTGGTTTCTTAATGCGAAGGAAAAATCAAAGATTTTTGAGGAATGTTGCTATTATTCATTTATTGATTTTTAATTGAATTTTATTAATCAAGACTTAATTCGCATTTTTTAAGTTTTAAGGTGTTGATATTAGATATGTCAAGAATTGCCAAAAATCCTATTCCTGTTCCGGGGGGAGTTGAAGTTACCCTGCAACCTCATACCGTCATAATAAAAGGCCGTCAAGGTAGCTTAGAACATTTCCTCCATAAAGATGTTGAAATAAAATTGACAGATAATGTTTTAACCTTTGCGCCACTAACTAATACCACAGCGGCAAAAGCGTTGGCAGGTACCACACGAGCCTTGATTAACAATATGGTGCAAGGGGTCACGAGAGGTTTTGAGAAAAAACTCACTTTAGTCGGTGTGGGGTATCGTGCTCAAATACAAGGCTCAGTGCTTAACCTAACCTTGGGGTTTTCCCATCCTGTGAATTTTGACATTCCCGAGGGCATTACAATTGAAACGCCTAGTCAAACTGATATTGTTGTCAAAGGTATAGATAAACAAAAAGTGGGACAAGTTGCAGCCAATATCCGTGCCTTTCGTCCACCTGAGCCTTATAAAGGTAAAGGGGTTCGTTTAGCCGATGAAGTAATTGTAATGAAGGAAGCTAAGAAGAAATAAGTGAATGTTGTGTATTAAATAAATAATGATTTAGCTTTAAGTGATCTTGTTAAATCAAGGCTCTCAAAAGAGGATGTTTATGGATAAAAAATCGGCCCGTTTGCGTCGTGCTCGCCGCACCCGCGCTATGATTAAAAAATTAGGCGCAGTCCGATTGTGTGTACACAAGACACCACAGCATATTTATGCACAAATTATTGCATCAAACGGTTCTGAAGTATTGGCAAGCGCTTCTACTTTAGATAAAGAAATCAAGCAAACTACCGGCTATGGTGGTAATGTAACTGCAGCGATAGTGGTGGGTAAAACGATTGCAGAGCGTGCCAAGTTAGCTGGTGTGACTAATGTCGCTTTTGATCGTTCTGGATTTAAATATCATGGCCGCATTAAAGCTTTAGCGGACGCTGCCCGTGAAGAGGGTCTGAATTTTTAGTTTTATAGACCTGTCTAAAAATTATATAATATTAAATTATTGTTTATTATTATTATTTATAAAGTAATTGATAAAGAAGTAATTTGATAAAGTCTTTAAAAACTTTGAATCAGGATCGGCTAAAAATAACGTCTTCTTTCCAATTAAATGATATCTTCCAATTTAAATGATATTCACTTTTGGGGGGAAGTTAATTTTTTTGAGTTCATAATGCAATAAG
Organism: Candidatus Parabeggiatoa communis; assembly: GCA_035871815.2. Lineage (GTDB taxonomy): Bacteria > Pseudomonadota > Gammaproteobacteria > Beggiatoales > Beggiatoaceae > Parabeggiatoa > Parabeggiatoa communis. The sequence goes on along the minus strand of JAYQWI020000925.1, from coordinate 2,552 downwards.
TTAGCCGATTAATCCGATAACCTGAATAGGCAACAGTTTTAGTACACACACGATAATTTGACAAAAATATTTGCGTGGAAATACTTTTGCCTAGATAGGCGTTCATAAGTTTAAAATACGGATAACTGATATATTATGGCAAATTATGATATCCAACGTACTAAAAATGATGAACTGTTAGAAAAACTGGTTACTGTCAATCGTGTTGCTAAGGTGGTTAAAGGCGGACGTATTTTCAGTTTTACCGCACTAACGGTTGTGGGTGATGGTAAAGGCAAAGCCGGTTTTGGCTACGGTAAAGCCCGTGAAGTGCCTCTGGCGATTCAAAAAGCGATGGAAAATGCACGTAAAAATATGCAATCTTTCTCTCTGAAAGGGACGACCCTACAGTATCCTATTGTAGCGGAACATGGTGCAGCTAAAGTTTATATGCAGCCTGCTTCAAATGGAACGGGAATTATCGCAGGTGGGGCTATGCGGGCAGTATTTGAAGTACTGGGTGTGCGCGATGTGTTAGCTAAAACCATTGGCAGTTCTAATCATAAAAATGTAGTGCGGGCAATGTTTAATGGTTTGACTGCGATGGCAAGTCCACAGTCTATTGCTGCTAAACGGGGCAAAACGGTTGAGGAAATTTTAGGTTAAATTGGTTATGAAAAAAAAGCTTAAAGTCACGCAAATGGGTAGCATCCACGGACGCTTGCCAAGGCATAAGGCCTGTGTGGCGGGTTTAGGTTTGCGGCATCGGCATCATACGGTCGAGGTTGAAGATACAAAGGCTATACGTGGTATGATTAACAAGGTGGCTTATTTGTTAAAAGTGGAAGAGCTTTAATTATGTATTTGAATACATTGAAACCGGGCATTGGTGCCAAAAAATCGGCTAAACGAGTCGGACGTGGCATAGGTTCAGGTTTAGGCAAAACTTGCGGACGCGGACATAAGGGTCAACGTTCACGCTCTGGAGGATTTCATAAAGTTGGCTTTGAAGGCGGTCAAATGCCTTTGCAAAGACGTTTGCCTAAAGTAGGTTTTGTGTCAGCTAAGGCGAAGTATACCGCGCAAGTACGTTTACATGAACTGGAAAAAGTAGGCCAAGAAACGGTAGACTTACAATGCTTGAAAGCGGCCAACATTATTCCACGGCAAGTCAAACGGGTTAAAGTGATTGCATCTGGTCAATTGACTAAAGCGATTAAAATCCAGGGATTATCTGTCACAAAAGGGGCAAGGGCGGCTATTGAGGCGGCCGGGGGAACAATTGAAAGTTGATAATTGTAATGACCTAGACTCTAAACTAATTACATTACCAAAGAGGATGAAGTGGCTACTCATACAGCGGGTATAGAACTAGGCAAGCTAGGTAGGCTAACTGAGCTAAAACAACGACTGTTGTTCGTGCTGGGGGCAATTCTCGTTTTTCGGATTGGTACTTTTATTCCAGTACCCGGCATTGACCCGGTGGCACTAGCCAGTATGTTTGAGGAGCAACGGGGCACCATTTTAGATATGTTTAATATGTTTTCAGGGGGTGCCTTAGAACGCTTTTCGGTATTTGCCATTGGTATTATGCCCTACATTTCTGCTGCCATTATCATGCAATTGCTAACGGCCGTTTCTCCTACACTTGAGCAATTGAAAAAAGAGGGGGAAACGGGACGGCGTAAAATTACCCAATATACCCGCTATGGCACCTTGGGATTGGCAACTTTCCAAGCTACTGGGGTAGCTATTGCCTTAGAAAGTCAAAGTGTGGTCATTGAACCAGGCTTAGCTTTTCGGATAACGGCAATTATGACACTGGTGACAGGGGCTATGTTTTTAATGTGGCTAGGTGAACAAGTCACAGAACGAGGGATTGGCAATGGTATTTCACTTATAATTTATGCAGGTATTGTTGCCGGGTTGCCTTCTGCAATAGGGGGGTCGTTGGAATTGGCACGTACTGGTCAATTACATGTACTTACCTTACTGTTGTTGTTTTCTGTTGTGTTGATGGTGACAGCTTTTGTCGTATTTGTTGAGCGAGGGCAGCGCCGTATAACGGTGAACTACGCCAAACGTCAAATAGGAAACAAAATGTATGCGGGACAAAGCAGTCACTTGCCATTAAAAATGAATATGGCAGGCGTTATTCCACCCATTTTTGCATCAAGTATTATTTTGTTTCCAGCCACCTTGGGTGGATGGTTTGGTAGTAGTGCTGAAGGAATGACATGGTTAAAAGATTTATCACAAACCTTGTCACCTGGACAACCTTTATATGTCTTGTTTTATGCCATAGCGATCATTTTCTTCTGCTTTTTTTATACAGCCTTAATTTTTAATCCAAAAGAAATTGCAGATAATTTAAAGAAGTCAGGGGCATTTGTTCCAGGAGTTAGGCCTGGAAAACAAACAGCAGAATATCTTGATAAAGTGATGTCGCGTTTAACATTGGCGAGCGCAATTTATGTGACAGCAGTTTGTTTGTTGCCTGAATTTTTGGTTCTTAAATGGAATGTTCCCTTTTATTTTGGGGGGACTTCATTGCTGATTATTGTGGTCGTCAC
>JAYQWI020000924.1:0-2896 GCA_035871815.2 Candidatus Parabeggiatoa communis | reverse complement strand
GGTTTCAGAACTGTAATGCGAAAGTCAGTGCCCATTTTATCATCTCTTCCAATGGCGAAATCAGTCAATTAGTGCGGGTTAATGATATTGCTTGGCACGCGGGTGTTTGGGCATACAATAAACGTTCTATTGGCGTTGAACATGAAGTGACGATATCGAATCCGAAGGGATGGAATACGACTTGGACAACGCCTCTGCTGAAATCTTCGGCTAAAATGGCCCGCTATTTTGTTGATAAATATAGCATTCCTAAAACACGTTCCACAACGCCAGGCATTTTAGGGCACAATGAAATCAAAACGACTACCTGTCCAGGTACTTTACCTTGGGATGACTGGATGCGCTATTTCAAGGGAGGCCTTGATGTCAAGCTTCATTCCGCAATCAGTATTAAACCTTACCCGATTGTTCAAGGTTCTCCCGTCACCGTCAGTGTGGGTATTACGAATTTGGGCACTGAGGCTTTTCAAGGCAATATTGCGGTTGCCCTTCATTCAAGTTCAGGCGCGTTTTTGGGGGATATTGAACGTCGGGATGGTGAGACAATCGCTTCTCAAAAAACGAATCAGTATACTTTTGAAAAAGCGGCCATCACTTCAGAACAGGGTAATTATCAACTCCAAATTAAATACGAATCATCTACTGCTGGCATCAGTTGGGATGTGATTCCGGCAGGCGCGTATCAAAACCCGATAACGGTTGAAATCGTTAAGCCTATAACGATACCCAGCACTGATATCTACTCTTGGACGGGTAATGGTTCCCTGATCAGTTATCATGGACATCATCGCAGAATACTGAAAGAAGGCGATTATCCTTTTGGGATCACACAGGATGTGACTGTAGTCCACCCGGAATTAGCGAAACCTATCGCTTTTTTCCAGTGGCAGGCCGATAAAGAACATTGCAATCGTTTAGAAATCAGCACTGATGCTGCTTCACCACGGCCTGTGGATATCACATTCGGTCAATGGAATATCAGAACAGAGGAGGTTATTTTCCAAAACGTCACTTTGCCGTTTGTCATGGGTGAAAAGAACATAGGTTTCAATTTTGGTGACAATGATGAAAATTGGTATGTTTTAAGTGTGGCTTTTAAAGAAAGCGTTTCTGAAAAAAGCAAGTTATATGCGACATGTACCACGCAGCCGACAGGCAAAAATTACGACAAAAAGGGCCAGCATCCTATTCTTTTAGAAGGGGGTTATCAATGGAATGGCACAGCTTCCATTCTGAGCCATAGATTTCGTAATCGGTACAATGATGTGAAAGAGAATGATTGGCCCTTTGGTGTTTTTGAAGATGTGATAGTTGTCCAGCCTTCTTCTGAGAAACCGGTTGTTTTTTTCCAATGGCATATTTCAGAACGTTGTCAGGAACTTAAGCTTGAAACGAGTCATCCGAGTAAGCAACAAGTGACGCTTTTTGCCAAACCTTGGGGTAGCCACCAGCTCAAAACGCTTAGCGCCACTTTACCGGTCACTTTCTCGGCAGCCAATATTGGTATGACTTCAAATTATGGCAGTTGGGCAGTCATTCAAGTTGGATTTGATCAACCCGCCAGTGAGATGTTTGATGTGTATGCGAGTTGTCTAGGGGATTAATGATATTGAATGCTGGGCAAGCGGGCAATACGATTTGGGGTGTTTCTGAAATCATGGCGGCCCGCTTACCCACCCTACATTGATCTCAAAAGATGATAAGGCGTTGTTTATGAACTTATCAGAGATTGTAGAAAAACGACAGGAAAATATTCTAAAAGTTGTCATGGCCAGTGGGATCAATGTAAATTGGGCCACCTGCGATAAGTGCAACACTAGAAAAGGCTTTATTATCGGCGATTAATCTGATACGACCATCATGTCTACCATATCCAGCTTGGAAACGTGTTTTCCTTGCGGATAAAGAACTTGCCGTTGTTGGGGTAACAAATGGCCCTTTTTTACCGGCCATCACAAAGAGGCTACCACCCCATCCCGCTGGTCCAGTAGAGGAATTGCCACCGTCGCCAGCACAGAGGCTACCCGGCATCCCACACGAGGATGGAGGCCCAGATTGAGCATTAAAGGTCATATCACCTGCTCTGATGCTAACATATCCGCCTGATTGGCCACGGATTCCAGAACCTCCCTTGCCCGCTGTAATTGTGCCGCTATTATCAAACTGACCGTTATAGTAGCACCTATAGTATGGAAATGGAGCTGGTCCTAGTCTTCTGCTATTGCGTAGAGAAAGCACTGGCTTATCTAACGACCAAGGCGAATAACACACTTTACCAGCGGTTAGGTAAACACTGGCACCTCGACGTGGATTCCGACATAACGGTTGTAGTGCTAATGAGTCATCAATGCCTTTCTTGCTTCTGATTGATGGGTTTGCTGCTATTGGCACCAATCCGTTGCAACCCTTTTTCCCTTTGATCGTACCTTTGTTGGTGATAAAATCTTTGGCATCAACTCTCAATGGGCTACCGAGTGCATTCTTGCTTACCAGCGTACCCTCTTTATTAATACACAGGGCCTTCACTTTGATAGTGGATGATGGGGCTGTTACCGTGTGTCCATTATTAATCCGCACTATATCGTTTGGCCCAGGAACGGCAGAAGAGGGAGGCCACGCGAGTGTATTCCAAGTGCTCGGAGAAGTCCAGCTACCATTATTGACCGTTTCGATAGTGGCATTAGGACAAAGTGCCGGCTTACCTATCCCCACTAACGACAGTGTCAACGTATCTGGATTACCCAATTCATCAGAATAAGGTAAGTACTGAACCATAAATTTTGAGGTATTTTAATAGAAGCAATGTTTATTTGTAATTAGAGACGCGAAGCATCGCGTCTCTACGAAACCGCGAATTGTAGAGACGCGATGCTTCGCGTCTCTTTGCGGTAAAATA
>JAYQWI020000923.1:0-3369 GCA_035871815.2 Candidatus Parabeggiatoa communis | reverse complement strand
CCTTGCGTCAAAACAATCAGCCCACCTAATAACAACAACACGAGAATAATCGGTGCCAGCCAAAATTTTTTGCGGACTTTCATAAAGGCCCACAGATCTTTCAATAACTCTAACATAAAATACTCCTATAGGAAGAGATTAGCGTAGCGATAAAGGGCAGCCACTTATCAGTTTTGTTTAACTAATTGTATGTATAGACGCGATGCCTCGCGTCTCTATAAACATAACAAACAACATCTCACACGAGACGCGATGCCTCGCGTCTCTACTGAGTTTAAGAAAACGGATAGGTGCTAAGCGATAAAGGGCAATCACAAGGGATTGTCCTAAAACCCATTATAGGTTATAAGGGCAATCCCACTTGATTCGTTTTCAGAAAGGCTGTTCCATTTGTTGAGATGAACGCGATGGCGTTGATTTACGGTAGCTTTCAGACACATCGGGCCTGTTTTTCATCGCATTTTTTCCAAACAGACGCATGATTAAACCCATAGGGGTAATCATGACGTAAAACACGATAGCGAGAAGAAGCCGGGTGTTTATCCAACCGAGTATCAAAGCGAAAAACATCCAGCCATGATAGATTGGTTTTAAACTATTCGGTATCAGTAAAGCAGGTATCCAGAGCGCCACGGCAATAATCCACGGCCAGACTGGAAAAGCTAAACCGAACAACCACGGAAAAAATAACCCAAACAGGCCTACGAAAAAACAGCCCATTATCAGTCCAAATTCGCGCAAGCCTTTTTTATCAAGTATTTCAATCTGCATAGTGATCAATTCTCCCTTGTAGGGTGGACAACCTGGTTGCCCAGTCTGTAGAGCAAGATGTTTTATTGCCCACCAAGGCTATTCGATATTCAAATTTTTAACCACCCAAGGCCGCAAAGTACGTTCAATCAATGCGTGTGTGTAGGGCGTGGGATGGCCGTCATCTTCAATCGAAATTTTTGAGTGTGGGTGTTCTTTAAAGGCATTATCAATCACCGGAAGTAATGAAAAAAACGGTAATTTCGCCGCAGAGGCCCAACCGGTTATCTTCTCATCCAGAGAATAAACGTAGTCACGGTGAACTTGACTGAAATAGGGCCCAATCAAAGCCATGTTGGCAACCATAACTGGAATCCCTTGCTGCTGAAAAGAGGATACCGTATGATCCAAGTAAGTCTGCGTCATACGCCATTGTTTATCAAGCACCTCCGGGGCAACCAGATATGTGAGGGGCGATAACTTTTTAAAGGCCGCCATAGCGTCTTGTTCAGCCTGAGTATAAGTGACTTGACGATTTTGCAAAATCAGATCATCAACCGGTGAATGCTCAAAGTAACGCCATCCCTTTTGTAATAAGAGATAGAGCCGCGATTTGGATAACAAAGCCCTTGTGGTTGTCCTCATCAATAACGCTTCCTCATCATCAAGAAAAGGAAAGGTAGAATAGACGGATTCTATAACGCGATCATCAGAGAGTTCATTCTCAAATGTCATGATGAGTACGGCATCAGGTTCCACTGACAAATAGCGTTTGATATTCGCCGCATAATAGATCGGGCTTGCTCCCTGCACACTCATATTAACCACTTCCCAACCCTGTTCGCGAAGGTTTTCACCTAGCTGATAAGGATAAGTTTCATCATACTTATTTCCATGTCCCTCGCCGATGGAATCACTTATGACAATCAATCGCTTGACATCATCAGATTTCGGCTGTATTTCCGGGCCACGAAAACCCATTGAGTTGATTTCATAATCAACTTGATAGTATGAGCGTGCCTGTGTATATCTTGATCCAGGAATATGATAATAAACATAAGGACGCATTTGAACGATGTAAATGTTTTCTTTATACGGATCGAACGTGCGAGCAGGTGGCGGATCGGGTATCGGTTGTAGCTTGACGAAAAAACGCGCCAGTAATTCCCCGGTGACTAATAACAGCGCAAGGGTTATCATAAACATTAATAAATAAAGTAATCCTTTTCTTCTACCCTTGGGGAATTGAGTAGTCGATTCAGGTGCGGCTTCTATACTTTCTACACTCATACGTTCTCCTATTGAACTCAAGCTTGCGTTAATCTAATTCAAATTCTTGTTTCCAGGCTTCATCTTTGAGCCATTTCGGTTGATTATGCTTAGATAACAAGACATTTTCCAACACTAAATAATCCATTTCCGTTCGCATGAAGCACTGATAAGCATCCAAAGGGGTACAAACTAGCGGTTCACCGCGCACATTAAAGGAAGTATTCACAATCACCGGACAACCGGTTAAGGTTTCAAACTCTTTAAGTAAGGCATAATAACGGGGATTGGTATCAGGATGTACGGTTTGAATACGAGCAGAATAATCTAAATGCGTAATCGCAGGTAACTTTGAACGTGGCACATTCAGTTTTTCTATTCCAAATAAGTCTTGCTGTTCTGCTGTCAGGGGTAATCGAAATTCGGGTTTGACATCAGCCACCAATAACATATAAGGACTCGCACAATCCAGCTCAAAATAATCGCTGACGCGATCATGTAATACAGAGGGCGCAAAGGGGCGAAAAGATTCGCGGTATTTAATCTTCCGATTCATCACCGATTGCATTTTTGTGCTACGTGGATCACCCAGAATAGAACGGCCTCCCAAAGCACGCGGCCCAAATTCCATGCGGCCTTGAAACCAGCCGATCACATTTTCATCAGCTAAAATCTTGGCCAGTTTTGGCAACAGTTCTTCGTCAGGCAAATAGTCATAAGGGGCATTGATACTCTCCAAATAAGTACGAATCTCTGTCTCTGAAGACTGAGGGCCTAAATAAGCACCTTGCATACTATCGGCCAGAGCCCTCTCTTCCTTTTTCAAAGACGGGTTAGAGGTGTTTTGGGTTCTGGGTTTATCAAGATACTCATGCCAAACACTGAAAGCCGCCCCTAACGCACCGCCCGCATCGCCCGCTGCGGGTTGAATCCAAATCGCTTTAAACAGGTTTTCTCTCAAAATACGCCCATTAGCCACGCAATTCAGGGCTACACCACCGGCTAAACAGAGATAATCTACCGCTAACTCTTTATGCACTGTCCGCGACAAGCGTAGCACCACTTCTTCCGTTACCGCTTGAATAGAACGGGCAATATCCATCTCGCGCTGCGTTAACCTGCCTTCGCGTGGACGCGGCGGCCCATCAAACAGTTTATCAAATTCACGATTTGTCATGGTTAATCCAACCGCATAGTTGAAATAACGCATGTTTAACTGAAAAGTGCCATCTTCTTTCAGATCAATCAAGTTATCCAAAATAGTCTGAACATATTTTGGCTCCCCGTAAGGGGCCAACCCCATCAGTTTATATTCACCAGAATTGACTTTAAATCCTGTAAAATAAGTAA
>JAYQWI020000922.1:0-9764 GCA_035871815.2 Candidatus Parabeggiatoa communis | reverse complement strand
TTAGGAATATCAAAAAAATAAATTATCCCGCAGGGCTACTCTATGCACACAAATTATTTGTAACAAACTGTCGGCTCACGCAGAGCCGCAGAGCCGCAGAGAATGAGAGAAATTAAACAAACCGGCTTGAATTAGCCTTTTGGGATTTATTTTTTTGGAACTTCCTTAAGGAAATTTCTGGCGTTCGAGTTTCAAAGCCTCCACAACTTGCTGAAACACACTTGCCCAGTCGCCTGGAGCAGGTTGTCTAAACAATCGCATGGTGGGATACCAAGGGTTATCATTTCGCTCTAATAACCAACGCCAATCTGAGGCAAAATGTAATAATAACCAAACGGGTTTACCCAATGCGCCGGCAAGATGAGGTACGGCTGTATCCGTTGAGATGACTAAATCTAAGCAATTGATTGCCGCTGCCGTGTCGCTAAAATCTTCTAATTCTTCAGTGAGTGAGATCAGTTCCAGGCCTTCAGGTATGGGTTGCCCGGCTGCTTCACCTTTTTGCAAACTGAATAGGGTGATATTCGGAACGGTTGCTAAGGGGGCAAAATGGGCGAGAGAGGCAGAGCGGTTGCGATTGAGTTTAAATCTTGGGTTGCCTGACCAAACCAGGCCTATTTTAAAACGGGCCGATTCAAAGCGAGTACGCCATTTTTCAACTTTCTGGCTGTCAGGAACCAAATAAGGTAGCGATGCTGGAATCGTGTCTAATGTGGTGGCAAAGAGATTGGGTAAGCTTAATAGCGGAATCCAGACATCGTAGGCTATATCAGGTTCATTATCATAAGCTTTGACTATCAACTGATCGACACCAGGTAATCCGTTAAGCACTTGTTTTAATTGAGATTGAATAGCCAGTATGACTGTTCCCCCTTTGATAAGGGGCAGATAACGTACAAATTGTATGCTATCGCCAAAGCCTTGTTCCCAGTGAACTAAGAGTCGTCTGCCTGCAAGGGGATTACCTTCCCATAAAGGTTGTTTCAGTTGAGGATGTTTTCCGGTTTTGATTTTTAAACGCCATTCGTATTTTAGCCAACCTGTGATCAAATCGCCTTTTTTCAATAATACAGTCCCATAATTAAAATGGACTTCGGCTAAATTCGGGTTAATACGCAAGGCTTTAAGGTAACATTCTATCGCTTTATCGAGTTTGTTTTGCTCAGTCCAAACCGCGGCTAGATTATTATAAGTGTCAGCATTATTGGGTGTGATCGCTAAAGCGCGTTCGTAACACGCCATAGCCTGATCAAATTGAGCCTGTTCCACAAAGACGAGGCCTAAGTTATTATGGGCCTTAAGATAATTAGGATTTAAAGTGATAGCCTGCTGAAAAGCGTCAATCGCCTCGGCCAATTTGCCTTGTTCATGAAGTAAAAGCGCCAAGTTGTAGTGGGCTTCAGCATGATGGGTATTTAAAGCAATCGCACGTTGGTAACAATCAATCGCTTCTGCGATGTGTTCTTGTTCAGCAAGTGCAATACCTAAGTTGTAATGTGCTTCAGCATGATCAGGATTTAAAGTCAGGGCCTGTCGATAAGCAGCAATCGCTTTGGCAACTTGCCCTTGTTTATTCAACACAGTACCCAGATTGTAATGTGCCTCAGCCTGTTCAGGATTTAAAGCGATAGCACGTTGAAAACAGTCAACGGCTTCTGCCGATTTTCCCTGTTCGAGAAGTGCAACGCCTAAGTGATTGTGTACCTCAACATAATTCGGTTCTAAAGCCAGAGCGTGTTTGAAACAGGCGATGCCTTCAGGCAGTTTATTTTGCTTGATAAGCGCAATACCCCAATTATAGTACGCTTCAACATGATTTGGATTTAAATGTATAGCGCGTTGATAACCGTTCACCGCTTCGTCCAGTAAACCTTGTTCACGTCGTACATTGCCTAAATTATAATAAGCCTCGGCATAATGCGGATTTGAACGCAATGCCCGTTGATAACTTTCAGCCGCTTCAAGCAATTTGCCTTGCTCCTTTAGCACATTACCGAGGCCATTGTGTGCCTCTGTCAAAGCGGAGTCTAAAACCAAACTACGTTGGTAACACTCAGCAGCTTCGCTCAGTTTCCCCATAGACCAAAAGACATTACCCAAGCTGTTATAAAAATTGGGAACCGAATCATTAATTTGTATCGCTTTTTGAATCAGTTCAATGGCCGCTTCGTTGTTACTGACTTGGGCTGCAATCATGCCCAATAAATGTAGCGCCTCACTCTGATTGGGTTCTGCTTGTAATACTTGACGGTAGAGGGCATCTGCTTGTTGCAACTCCCCAGTTTGATGGTATTGTATAGCCATTTCCATGACTTGGGGTATCGTCAAAGTTTCTTGATTTTTTGTTTGATTCGTTTTTTTCTTTGCACTTTTAGATGATTTTTTTTTAGACATGATTTTTCTCAATGGACAGACACGTTGGTTTGCCCTACGATATTTGTGTGTAGGGCGATAACAAAGGTTCGCCCTTTCCCCAGGTTTCACCTTTCATCGAAGTTAGTCAACAATAAATAACAATAAGTACTGAACCCTAAATTTTCAGGTATTTTAATAGAAGCAAGCAGGGGTTGCCCTGAAGCCGTAAAATACCTGTTTATTTATGCTTCAGTTCATTGTTCATTTTTTAACTATTTTCAAAAACCTTAATCAATAAAGACTCAGTGTTATCAGTATTCATGCTGAAAGATAACAGGCCCCGCCTCATTCTTGACTTTAAAACCTTTTTATGTCTCAAAGTTAATTTGCGTAACTAAGCGATAAATGAAGGGCAAAAGGGTTAACTGAAAAAAGAAAATGATATAAAAAAACAAGTCATTCTTGAATAAATCCCCCGTTATTTTATAATTCCCAATTGATAATTACCAAGTTTATCCCCCGCTACCCTCATTGATTTTAATGATGAAAAATTAATGATTAAATTATAAAAATGATAGTTATTAATCATCTAGCACTCGTTACCCATCAGCATAACGGATGTTTCCAACTTGCACAGTTGTTTTTTTTTCAACACAGAGTAGACTTGAGTCTACAAGGTTTCGCTTAAGTGTCTTAAGGTGACTCAAGATGCGTCGCAAGCGGTGTCAATCAGCACCTCTTTTCTCAAACACGATTGACAATGAGAATACAACGAATTGTGTTCTTATGTGGATTTTTGATTAGCCTGATTAGATTGGTTTTAAATACCGAGCACAGGTTTTGATAAATAAACCACTCTTCTGATTTCATTTTCACCGACGACGTTGCATTCCGTATATAATCATACATTCTCCCCTCCACGGCAAACATTAAGTTATTCACTGATAGTTTGTTTATATAAGTCAACGGGCTATACGAATCACTCAAAACTCAATCGGTTTACGACGAATTATAAAAAGACTATAATAAACAGATATTTATCAATTTTCCATCGCTTACCCATTAATAACATGAAATGTAAGGTATGTTAACATAACTTATTGAAATATATCATAACCTACAAACAGATTTGCCATTTAAGTATGCGTTATTTGCTCTTGTTTGAAAGAAAAACGTCAAGGTATGAGTTTTAAAAAAGTTTCCCCAATATTCCCCATTGCCTATTTACACTTCAAATAAATAGGGCATTATTTAATGGATGGGATAATTTTTTTGGCATAGAAACTTGGCACCAAAATTCCTACTGTTACTTTTGTCTCAGTCAATAATCGGGCTTTAATTTTTATAACTCGCTGATATTTATGAACTATTTTTTAGACTGATCGTCTTTTCAATTCGTTCCAATTGATTTTCAGGCCTTGATTTCGTTGGTTTGAAGATGAAATAAACGAAATCGCTACCCCGGGTTATTCGTTTATTTCCTAATTCGTTGTACTATAGCGTGTTATTATCAGTATGTGCTGAAAGTGCCTAGTTGACGGGAGAGTCTTATTTGCAAAATATCATCCATTTTACGGATAATTGGCTATTGACATGACTAAGATTTATTCTCATTCAAAATGGTTCCTTTTTTTATTCTAAATTAATAAAATTAATAAATTGAGTGATAATTAATCAATCTGAGTACAGCATAACGAAGGATAACGAATTTATTTAGGGGAAAATTAGAGCAAGTGGTTTTATTTTGAGAGTTATCTACCTTAATTCTCGCTCATCTCAAAGAAATATCAATTCGCTTATCTACGTCAATCAAAGTACTCACATCACGCAATTCCTTGTACTAAATCTAAAAATACAGAACACAAAAACACCGTGTGTGACAATGTGAGCGGTATATTAAAAGAAAGGCAAATCGGTAATCTATTAAATGGTTTTACCAACCCACGAAAAAATTTGAGATTAAGTACACTATAAAACGCATCATGGCGAGCTTTTTTCAGCTTTAAGCTTCAAATGATGAACTCTTATGTGAACCGACATGATGAAAATTAAGGCGTAATGATTCCACTAGAAAAAATCATTGTTCTCAATAAGGTATCCTTGTTTTCAACCCTGAAAACGGAGGACCTCCACATGATATCGACGATTGCCAGTGAAGAGGCATATGAAGACGGACATACTTTGTTTTATGAGGGTGATATTGGTGATAGGTTATTTATAGTGGTCTCTGGTGAAGTGATGATTCTTAAAAAAAATAAAGATGGGGAAGAAAAGCAGATAGCCACTTTAAAAGAAAATAGTGTGTTAGGTGAATTGTCATTGTTTGATGCAGAAACCCGTACTGCCACCGTTCGCTGCTCTTCGAGATGCACATTTTTAGTGATTGAACGAACTGATATGGAACAATTAGCCCACGAATATCCCGCTATTGCTTTTGGTTTTATCAAAGTGTTAATGAGCCGTATGCGTGAGATGCTTGAAAAAAACAAAGAATAACGAGTTAATAAAGATTATCCATGCTAATATCAATGAAAAATGTGCCCTGAACTGACGCAATCCCTTTTTTTGAGATAATTTATTTGACTTCACCATATATTTGATATAACAAAAGAAAACCTTTAACTCGCATTATCATTCTTGATGATCAACCTATTAACGTACACTAATCATTCATTATGCTAGCACGTTTACTTGGCAATTGGTTAGCCATAAGACCCAATGAGCAAGATGGAGTACTTTACTTTTTTTTAATTTTACTGGTGTTTTCTTTTGGAGCCAGTTTTGCGCGTAGTATTGGCATGACCTTGTTAGTTGAAAAAGTAGGCGGTGATAAGCTGCCGGTCATGTTCATTTTCATAGACTTAGCTGTGATGGTAGGTTCTCTCTTGTACGCTCACTATACCGAAAAATTTAGTGGGTTAGCTATTTTTGGATTTTTCCTGCTGTCTACTACCTTGTTTTCGATCATTGTTCAATTGTTGTTTTTTTTTACGATATACTGGTCGCCTCAGAGCAACTGGGTTTATGGATTTTTCTTTGTAGGCTTTTTCTTTTTTAACGTTTTAATTTCCATACATGCTGGTAGCGTCGTCGCTTCTTATTTCACCGCGGTTCAAGTCAAGCGTGTAACACCTGTTATCAATGCCGGTATGCCTATTGGTGGTGCCTTAGGGGGAACAAGCTTAATCGTCTGTTTAAATGTTTTTCATTTTCAACCACAACAATTGATTACCGTGTTGGGCATAGCTTGTCTGTGTGCTTTTGGACTCTTGCGTCTTGTCAATGCACGTTTAAGTCCTGTGCGGACAGGCAATAATGCTCAGGTGAAAAGTCAGAAAAATCCGCTCTTTGAATTGATAGAAGCTTTTAAATATATCATTGGTTCTAAATTAATGATTTATATGTCTTTGGGTTTCATTTTTTTCGTGATTGCCAACAAACTCTTAGAATATCACTATCAAACGATTATTTATCCGACTGTCTACGACGATGCTACAGAACGTGCAACGTTTTTTGCCATTTACGAGGTTTTTGCGAATCTAGCCTGGCTGTTTGTTCAATTATCTTTTACCTCACGTATTGTAATGAAATTGGGCGTGGGTGCCAGTAATCTACTTTATCCCGCACTGTCAGCAACCGTCGCTTTAGCACTCTTTATCTATTTTTACTTCAAAGCACAAGACTTGATGGAAAATAGCCTGACAATCATGTTGATATTGGGCATTTTGACTCAATTTGTGAATCAAGAAATGCGCGGGGCTTTGCGTACCCCGACGAATAATTTATTGTTTAATGCTATTCCTGCGAACCAGTGGGGAATCAATAAAGCCTTTCTGAATGGCATAGTCTTTCCACTGTCAACCTTTATGGCCGCCACTTTTTTAATTCTGATAACCGGGTCGGGTACTGATGATGCGACAACAGAACAACTTTATTATCTGTTGCCCCTGATTGTTATTGTTGTTTCACTATTAGGCATTTTAGTCGCCTTGCCACAATGGGATGCCTACGATGAAGGGGTATTTGGTTTACTTAACCGCGAATTATTTGATCGTCGGATAGAAGTGAAAATAGGGGGTAGGGGTAATAATAGCCTCAAGCAAGTCATAGATCAAAAATTGAATAGTTCCGATCCATACCATGTGATTGCCGCCTTGGAAATGGTTCGTGTTCTGAGATTAAATTATTTTGTCAGTCATGTTGGCAACTTGCTCCTCAAAAGTCTCGATTTTAAAATCAAAGAACATTGTATTAGTACTTTAGCGGCACTACCCCAATCTCATTCCAGTCTAACTTATTTAGTAGAAGCCCTGCGAACGGAAAAAGACCCTGAAGTCTTGCCACTGATTCTCAAAAATCTAGGCCAATTTAAATCTGTTAATTTCAACGATGTAATAGACAAACTCTTAACACACCCAACACCGAAGGTGTTTGTTGAAGCCTGCTTGTGTTTGCATAAACATCCGAGCTATAGGCATAAACAGTTAATTGAGAAAAAAATTATAAGCCGTCTCCAAAATCCTGAAACTCCAGATACGGCACTCTATTTATATGCCTTGGGTGAGCTACGCCAGTCACACTACAGCAAACTGGTGTTGCCCTTTTTTGAGAGCGAAAATGCCGAGATACGCCTAGCCGCATTCACGGCTTTTATTCGGATGCTTGAAGGTCAACTTGAACCTCATAAATCTCTCCTGATTCAAGCCCTTGATTCATCTGATAAAAATATGAAAATTGCCGCATTGCGGGCCCTTAAAGAATGTCAATCTTTGGATGATTGGTCACCGATTATTCGGTTGTTGGGAGTCAAGGATCGGACTTTGGTAACCGAAAGCAAAGAGTTATTGCGACTCAGTTTGAGTGTCTGCAAATCAGCCCTTCTCAAACAAGTTTTTTCTGAGAAACTCTCAGTACAACAACGGTTTGAGATTCTTTCACTGATTTATTCCAAATTGAATGATGAACAACGCCAACAGTTAGAAAAAGGCGCGGATGAGGCCTTAAAAAAATTCGTTCAAGTGAATGGCTTGTTAAAATTACACGAAGCAATTGGGCCGACTAGCAGAACTTATGATCTGGTAACCAAAGTCTTGCAAGAAATCGCTCTAGATCATTTACACCATGTTCTCACCATTATTACTTTTGCTTCTGAACAGAATGTCGAATTTTTTCATCGGGTGAGTCGTGGTTTACAATCGTTAAGTCGCGCTAACCAAGGCAATGCTTTAGAGGTGCTTTCTAATGCGAAGGAAAAATATCTGGTTAATCGGGTACTTAAGTATTTTGATGAACGTTTAAACGATCTGAAAGCAATCAATCGCATACACGTTGCACTGTTCAAAGAAAATTTAAAAATAAATAAAAAGGATTATAACAAGCAACTATTGGAATTAGACAATGACATGCTCAAAGCGTGTTTGCTTTATATTAAGCAAGAAAGACATGGCGTATTGAAAGGGGGAGAACTCAGCAAAAATCTGCTTGAGTTATTGAGTTAGGAAGTGGTGGGGAAAAAACCCCTGTAGAGACGCGATGCCTCGCGTCTCTTTGCTGTAAAATACCTGTTTATTTGTGGTTCAGTACTTACGAGGCGAAGTATCGCCTATGCCTTGGAGACGCGAAGCATCGCGTCTCTACAATAACCTGAAACGCGAAGTATCGCATAAGCCTTGGAGACGCGAAGCATCGCGTCTCTACAATAACCTGAAACGCGAAGTATCGCATAAGCCTTGGAGACGCGAAGTATCGCGTCTATACAATGCCTATCAGGAAAACATTAGTCATCATTCTTATCACGATTATTTTGACGACGATGCTCATCTATGATTTTTTTAACCTCATAAGCCCGGGGTATGCCATCAATTAGAATTTCGGCATCGGCACTGCCCGCACTGGCGACTTCTATATGGCCTGTACCCATAATCCGTTGCAAAAAACGCTGATTGATCTGTACACTCCGAATGTCTGACAGAAAAACTTCACGTATATTTTTAGAAAGGATACCACTTTTCAATGTAACCCTTTCATTTGTGACCATCAGCCTCGTATTGATCACTTCCAGCCACCAAAAAAACAAAATCATAAATCCAATAAAACCCAGAACAGCAGCCAGGATAGACAAAGCAAACCAAGGCGATTTGTCGCTCCCCTGATTAATAAGCGCATAAATCAATCCAATAACCCCACCTACTGTCGCAATAACAGAGAAAATAAACAAAAACGGTCTGTTACGAAACATAGAAGGCGTGGAGTCGTATAATTTCTCTTCTTCATCCACTTTGTTATCCACTTTGTTATCCACTTTTTTATCCACTTTGTTATCTCCTGATTATCAAATCAGCTTGATAGGACTCAATTTGCGAGTCATTAATTAATGGGTCATCAAAATCATGACTTATTATAGTATTTCATAAGCTTTTCGCAAGCTTTTTTAAACAGAAATGAACTATTGACAAGCTACCCGTTGTTCAATCTTATGAATTTGATTGATATTTTTATAAACTGATCTTGAACACGCTTGAAAAAGCGTGCTCGTAAAATGAAGGGGCCCAAGTAAAGATTATCCACTATCGCAGCTGGATTGAGCAAAATGTTTAATTGAGATCACCACATTAAGCATCTCCCCATCCGTTGGTATTTTCTGCCCTATCAAATACGCATACAAATCCGTATTAGGCCTTTCGAGCAAGGCCTTAAACGCTTGACGCTCACTGATTGGTGCTTGAGCATACCGAAATTCAAGATAGCCTGCCAATAAAACATCTAATTCCTTCATACCGCGACGACTACGCCATTTGAGTTGAGATAATTCGTTCATGGTAGACTGAGAGTGATAAAGGGCTTGTGCGTGGTGATTGTTCCTAAAATAACCTATTTTATGCAGGGAAAATGCAACGCGCAAGCCTATAAAACCCATTTTCACCTTTTTGGCACTACGAACCGTATAAACTGGAAAAAAGATTGATTTCAAAAAAATGAAAGTTATGGGCAAGCCTACGGATTGCCACTATTATATTAGATGTAAGGGTAATGCATTGTGGTTGCCCTTCTACATCAAACAAAGCCATTAACAATAAAACGTTGACATGCGTATTCTTAATATTAATGAAAAGCCTCTATTTCAAATTCCCGCTGTCACTGTGGCGGCAGGTGCATATGCTAGCACTTGATTTCTTACTCAAACCTAATCAAAGTTACTTATTTTAGTGCCGTTTTAGACTAATCTATTTTAATACTTGACTTTTGAAATGATATCAAATATTTTAAAAAAATGTCATCTGTTTGGATGACACCATGACGGTGTCATGGATATGAGGGGCTCTGCAAATCAGAGGTTGCAAATTCGCATCAAGATTAGGTTAATCTGGGTGTGAATTTTATTAGGCCTTGAGTCTAGGGACTTTTGACGA
>JAYQWI020000921.1:0-13435 GCA_035871815.2 Candidatus Parabeggiatoa communis | reverse complement strand
AAAATCCCGATTACCGTGCATGACAAAGATGGGCACATTATTGCCTGTTAGATTATGCAAAGCCTTTAAAACATCGGGATAAGTGGGCGTGTCATCATCATCACCTAACCAAATTTCAAATAAATCACCGAGTATATATAAAGCATCAATTTTTTGGGCGCGGTGTGCTAAAAAGTCTAAACAAAGACTGAGAAGATGCGGCCTATTTGGAGCAAGATGTAAGTCAGCAATAAAGAGCGTTTCTGACATAATCAGTTATCAGTTATCAGTTATCAGTTATCAGTTATCAATTGTAGGGTGGGCAAAGATTGTTATCCACCATGTTGTAGGCTGGGCAACCTGTTTTTGTTGCCGACCATTCCTATAGGTGTTCATATCATTATTTAGTCCCACCATTCCATTATTAGAGGGATGGTGGGCAATATCGCTTTATTCACTGTGGTCTTTATTGAGATGCAAGGCCCCCTTGCCTATCCTACTCACTTGGCACAACTTCTGCCTTTTCAATAATCACATCGTCTTTGGGTACATCCTGATGATGACCCTGATTCCCCGTCGCAACTTTCTTGATCGCGTTCACGATGTCCATGCCTTCGATGACTTCACCAAAGACGCAATAGCCCCAACCTTGTGCTGTTTTCGCTGTGTGATTGAGGAAGGTATTGTTGGCAATATTGATAAAAAATTGCGAGCTGGCTGAGTGGGGATCAGAAGTCCGTGCCATCGCAAGGGTGCCTACCGCATTATTCAAACCATTGCTGGCTTCGTTTTCAATTGGCGGATTGGTCATTTTTTCCCGCATACCCGGTTCCATGCCCCCCCCTTGAATCATAAAACCATCAATGACACGGTGAAATATAGTGCCGTCATAAAAGCCTGAATTGACATAATTCAAGAAATTATCAACGGTTTTAGGCGCTTGTTCGGTAAAGAGTTGTATCATAATAACGCCATGATTGGTTTGCATTTTGACTGTTTGCATCAATATTTCCTTTGAGAGTGAGTGAGTTGATTAATCAGATAGTGGTTCTGGCTGGTCAGGTGTTGAAGGTGAATCTGGCGCTGAAAAAGAGGTTTTCAATGGATAAGCATTGGACATTTGAAGTGCTTGATACTTTTCTTTTTCGGCTAAAGCCGACGAAGGCGTCTCTTTTTCAATTTCAATAACATAAGCCAGCCTAGCCTGTGAATCGGTCAAAGTCTTTTCCCCTAACGGAATGCTTTCAATATGAGAATTTATAGGCGGTTTAAAAGTCTCTGTTTTTTTGAAAATTTCTGAAGGCTTGTCTTCTGCGGTGCTGCCCGATGAACTCTCGGCTAGAGTATTTTCTTCTGCCGTGATCGTTTCACTCGTCGAATCGGCTTCGACTTGAGAAGCCTGATGGTTTTCTGTTTCGGCTATAACGGGCCTCTCTTCTTGAATTTCATCAAGGGATAATACGGCATTGGCCGGTGAAGAACTCTCAGCCAGAGTCGCCGTGATCGTTTCACTCGTTGAATCGGCTTCTACTTGAGAAGAGTGATGATTTTCTGTTTGGGCTATAACTGGCGCATCCTCTTGAATATCATCGACAGATATGGCCGTGGACGATGAATTTGAATCGGTTAAAGTATTTTCTTCTGGCGTGACGATTTCAATCGTTGAATCTGTGAGCATTTCAGAGGCTTTGACCGTTTCTTTTTCCTCTTTTCCCTCCGGAATCGTTGGCAAAATATCTATCTTGGTTGCAACCGGCTCATCATCAGATAATGCGTTCTGGGATACTGGTTTTAGCGGATTTTGGACCCTAACGGTTTCAATAACAATAGTCATTTTGGGAACATATCTTCTAAAAGGGCCCGCAGCACTGCTTCTCACTTTTTGAATCTTATCAACCACTTTCATGCCTTTAATCACTTGACCAAATACAGTATAACCCTCGTCTGAGTATTGAGAAGCTTGATAATTGAGAGAGCCGTTATTGTTGACATTAATAAAAAATTGCGAGGTAGCTGAATCAGGATCGTAGCTACCGCGGGCCATTGCAATCGTTCCACGCTGGTTTTCCAAGCCATTCTCACTTTCATTGGGAATCGAAGAATGAGTAGGCTTCTTTTCATAATCTTGAGTATAGCCCCCGCCTTGAATCACAAATCCTCTAATCACACGATGAAAAATCGTGCCATCATAAAAACCTTCTTTAACATAGCGAAGAAAATTATCGACCGTTTTTGGGGCCTGTTCTGGCTTCAGTTCCAGTACTATTGTGCCAAAATTGGTTTGCATTGTGACAATAGGGCCCTCTTGACTCTGGACGCTGGTTGTGAATAAAACGATTAAACAGGCTATAAAATATTTCATTTTTCTGGTATGAACTTAAATTGTCAATTGGCACATTGGACACATATCAATGATCACTGATCAATGTTCAATGATCACTTATTTCCGAGCAAAAGTTGACCGCTTTGCTACCCTGCTCATAAATCAAAATCTGGATAATTGTGATGTCCAAGGCTAATATGATTATTTTTCCAAAGATATAGAATTAAACAAGATTGAAAATGTTGTTAATAAGGCAAAATTGAAGAATAGGTTCCTTAGGGAAGGCTATAGGTTTTCTGACTCACTAAATCTGAACCGCACTGTAATTCTTCTATCCATTTCAAAAAGCGTTCAACCATAACTTTTCCTTTAAAAGAACGCCCATGTTGAGGTATGATCCATTCAATATCCAAACCACGCACCATATTAACCCAGTATCGACAAATTTTGTTACATGCCATGCAACGGCGATGAAAACTTTCCATGTTGGGTATATGATTATCAAAATCTTCAACAGGCTGATCAACTCTCTCAGAGTATCGTAAAAATAGAGAGGCACCCATATCGCCAGAAAATAAAATTTTGCTGACGGGATCGTAACATTGAAAATTGCCTTCAGAATGTAGGAAATGGGCCGGGATAATTTTAAGTATAGCCTTTCCGATTTTAAGATTCATACCTTGATCCGGAATCCCGATGATCCGCTGATTAAACTGGCCTGGTGTCACAGAATGTGACATAAAACGTTTCCATAACGTCGGCAAAACAATTTTACAATCAGTCTCAACTAACCATTTTTCCACTGAGGAAAGTGCATCAGGGTCTTGGTGTGAACCAATGATGTAATCCAGTTTTTTATTGGCTAAAAATTGAGCGGAACACATTAGCAAATCTTTATAAACAATCAATCCACCTGGATCAATAAATGCGGAATGATTGCTATCTATAAGTAAAAATTGGTTGGCTTGCACACCGCCATCTGAAATCAAATCGTAAAAACCAATACATTGATGTGTCCCGTTATCGTATAGTTTTTGTGCCATTTTATTTCACAAGTGTAAAATTATATTTTTTATAACTTAATCAAATCGTTAATTTAAATATTCAATAAGGGAATTTAACGGAGCCGTATATAAACAGGCCCTTTTAATTAAGGTGAACTCGTGAGTTAAATTGAGATCACACGTCAGTCTCTCTCAAGTCTGTTAGTTATACAAATATTGACCGTGATAATCAGATTACAAATGAATTTTTAGGGAATTTGATAGGTTTCCTGAGTCACTAAATCTATCCCACATTCTAATTCCTCTACCCATTTCAAAAACTGTTGAATCATCGCTTTTCCTTTAAAAGAAGGTCCATGCTGCGGTATTATCCATTCGATATCCAAACCCTGCACCATATTAACCCAATACCGACAAACTTTATTGCTTGACATATAGCGGCGATGGAAACCTATCATGTTGTTGATATGTTGTTCAAAATCTTCAACGGGTTGTTCGACTTGAGTTATATCGCCAATAGAGGCACCCAGATCTCCAGAAAATAAAATTTTACTCACTGGATCATAAAATTGGAAATTGCCTTCAGAATGCAAAAAATGGGCGGGTATGGCTTTAAGTATGGTTTGACCAATTTTAATATTCATACCCTGATCAGGAATGCCTATGATGCGATCTTTAAGCTTGCCTGGGGCCGCAAAATGGATAATAAAGCGTTCCCATATAGCAGGTACAATGATTTGACAATCACTGCCTGCTAACCATTTATCTAGTGAGGACAAAATATCGGGGTCCTGATGTGAGCCAATCACATAATCCAATGTTTTTGTCAATAAATATTTATAAGAATGCATAAATAAATCGTTATAAATTAAGTCCCCCCCTGGTTCAAGAAGTGCTGAATGATTACCATTGACTAGCAAAAATTGGTTAGCTTGTACACCATCACTCGAAACTAAATCGTAAAACGCTATACATTTGTGTGTACCATCATTGTAGAGTTCAACCGCCATTTTAGTTCCTTTAGTCTTGTGAATTGTATAGTTTTTGCGCCGCGCAAAAACTTTTGTATCAAACCGAAAATCAGCGAATGCGTGTGTGAATTGTGAACTGAATAATTGTGAATTGTGAACTGAATAATTGGGTAATCCCTACAAACCAATATAGGTTGTGGTGGGTAAAAAGGCGCTATGATTTGAGATCAAAACGAACATCAAAGCGCCCATTTGCTAACCCTACAAGACTGATGTATTTATTAACTCATTGATTTTTAATTCTGTCAGCATTGATTTAAAAAGAACAGTATCAATAGGCTTTTTATATAAATCAATTCTAATTACTGAGGTGTAATGTGACAAAGTAGAATTAATACAGGCTTATATTTCAATAGTTCGGTCACTTTTTGAAATTATGCTCCTGAAGCGACATAAAGGCTTGATTTCATAATGGAGCACACAACCCAACTTAAGCCTTTTGGCTAACTTTGATTTAATTCACCTCAATGATTTGTAAGCACTTATAATCAATGCTTTGCTTTCAGGCACAAAAAACGGTCTAAAGTATTGATGTTTGTAAGGATTAGCAATTTGTGTGAATTGTGAACTGAATAATGAGTTGAATTGTCTTCTTTTCAGTCGATTTTTGTACACAAAAACGGACTAAAGAGAAAGGTAGTTCCTACAAACCAATAGTAAATATAGGTATTAAATATCAATCCGTAAAAACCAAAACTGAGGTCAGACGTGGCTTTTTAGTTTGATCTTTTTTGACTTTATTTAATGGCATGGCACGATTTTTAAAGCCGACTTCAGATAATGATGTCGTCCCCGGCAAGGGGACTAGAGCTTTTAGACAAGTGCTTAAGCTGTTGACTATAAAACAATTTTTATGAAACGCTATAATATTCTGGTGGGAAAAAGGCGCTATGATTTGAGAGCAAAACGAATATCAAAGCGCCCATTTTCTCACCCAACCGCACTCATATATTTGTTAACCCATTGATTTTTAATACCTGCACGACTTTGTAGGGATTAGCTGCCAAGTCACTTCGTTTATAAAATTCATAATTCATAATTCACAATTTCCAGTTTCTAATGCCTATTTTTGCGTTTTGCAAGTTTCTTTAGACATTAAATCGCTTTTTTAACACCATATTTACGGCGGAACTTATCCACGCGCCCGCCAGTATCAAGGATTTTCTGGTGTCCAGTATAAAAGGGATGACAAGCAGAGCAAACTTCAATCTGTAAATCTTTTTTAGCCGTTGAGCTGGTTGTAAAAACATTACCACAACTACAAGTAACGGTGATTTTGTTGTAAGCTGGATGAATTTTATATTTCATAATGTATCTAATTTTGATGTGTAAGTGCCCAAAAAAAAGAACGATTCTACGAAAAACCGCTGTTTACAGCAAGCTTATCAAT
This sequence comes from Candidatus Parabeggiatoa communis, assembly GCA_035871815.2. Lineage (GTDB taxonomy): Bacteria > Pseudomonadota > Gammaproteobacteria > Beggiatoales > Beggiatoaceae > Parabeggiatoa > Parabeggiatoa communis. The sequence goes on along the minus strand of JAYQWI020000921.1, from coordinate 7,708 downwards.
TATCAATTATCAATTATCAAATGTCGGATGGGCAAGGTGTTTTTCTTGCCGCCTGATTGACAGTGATTAATAAGTGTTAATCCATTTTATGAATCAATGTACTAATTATAACGGATTTTGTTGATATTTTATCAAAACGCCAACTCCAAAGGGGTTGAATAGCCCCAGGTGAAAGCTCTCATCGACTTATGTTTTTAAATCTAATCATTTCAGTAAGTTTATACAAAAATGAAATTGTTTATCACAAACATTGTCAGTTTCCGTACAAACTTCGTTCCGAGCTTCACTCGCTCTAAAGTTTGCAACGCCTATTTATGATTGTAACGGATTTTGGGGACACCATTAAATAATGAGGCTTTTTTTTGATTTGAAAGGGCGAACACGATCGGGCTGCCCCTACAAGATTTGAAAATAATGGAAACGAAGTCACATAGCTCCGTGACGTTCAAAGCCCCATTCGGTGTCCCCCAAAATTTTTTTTACAATCAGAAAGTTATAATCAGCATTTTATCAATCAATGTAGGGTGCGTTTTGTATTCCACTGGAATTTTGTTGCCTGCCCATTGATAACTTATTTTAGGTGTCTTCACTTGGCAGTGTCAATAAAGTTTGCAACTCACTGTTGGGATAAAGCAGTATAAAGTCTTTTATCCCATCACCATTGATATCTTGGATCGATATGACTTGCATCTGATCTGTTGTGGGGAAGGTCGATTGCGTAATCAGATAATCGACTACGCCACGATAGCTTTGACCCGCTAATTGAAAACTGACGACACCGTAGGGGGCTCGACTTTTTCAGCGGACGTGTGTAGCGCCTGTGCTAAAGCAGGATAAATCATCTGCTCACGCCTAATACCGTTTTTATCTGTGAAAACGAGAGTGGCAATCTTCAAGCCACTGAGAACGGGAGAGTTGGAAAAGTACAGCCCTGGCGTTTTGTCACTACCCACTTCTACTGAGGCAAAATCCGGACGCGCACTGAACCAATTTCCTTCGTCTGAGACGGGTATCTTTAAATTACCGTTCGTTTGCACAATCAAGTCAGGTAGGCCAAATGCCGCGAAAGCGGTTTGTAATTCGCAGGGGGCTTGTACAGCAGGTTGAGCGAGTATGTCAAGTCCTGTGTCAGTTATAAAGCGTGTGCTTTGATCGTCTTGTACTTGCAAATAAGCGGTGTTTGTGGCGCGTTTGACGGATACGGGTTGTACTGCAAACCGTATGGTTTCTAGGCCCAATTGTAAGTAGCCATAAGGCGTATTTTGGGTTATCTCCCAATCACTGTCTTTCAGATAGGGTAACGCATTGATAGCGGTCAAAATGCCCTCGCTAGGCTGAACAATATCTCTTGATAAATCAACCTGTTCTGGCCCTATCACCGTTTCAGCACAATTCAAGGAATTGGGTATGGCGGGTAACAAGGCTATCAGTTCTAAGTGCTTTGGAATCAGACTATGGCTGGCAAAACGCACACCCTTTCCTAAGGTGATGTCATCGGGTAGTTGTACGTTGTCGCCAATCAGAATACCCGATAAGTCACTACCGGCTTCAACTTCTAGGTTTTCTAATCGCGCAAGGGCATTGTCATCGCCAATAATTTGGCCTGCCAGTTTGCCACCGCTGATATGGGTATTGGCCCCTAAATGCACATCTTTTAGAACACCGCCTTGAGTATTCGTGATCGTCCCCGTTAAGGTACCGCCTGTTACCATCGCACCGCGAAATTCAAAGTTCTCCATGCGCCCTTCATTGGTGATAATGCCACTGACTTTCCCACCGCTTAATATCGCTTGCGATGTAATCGTCGCGTTAGACACCCGGCCTTGATTAATAATCGTGCCTTCTAATACCGCATCACTGATATCCCCTTGTTCGCCAATGCTCAGATTAGTGAGTCTTTCTCCCTCGCCCTGACAAGGCATGGTGATCAAACCGCTTTTCGGACAGCTTGATATTTCAAGTGGCACTTGGGGGGCCTCATTTCCTGTCGTGATGCTAGAGGCTTTTAATATAGTAACGGTGTCTGTTTTGTCGTCTTGAGTTTTCCGCGTGCTATCAGGGTTACTGGATTGAAAAGTGGCCACGCAATAAACGGGTTTATTCATACTCACCTGCCCATCATGGCAATCTGCGTCGCCACTGAAGCCAATAAACTGCGTATCCGCTTCTAAAGTCACTATCAAAGTGACGGTTTCACGACTTGGATAGTGAGCAGTGCAGTTTGTGCCACAGCTAATGCCCACGGGTTGAGTCGTGATCAATCCCTTTCCCTTTGTTGTTATAGTAAGCGGGTAGCTTGCAACTGAGATGGACTGCCTTGGAGAGGTAGACGACTTAAACTGGGCTGTGCAATTTTTAGCTTGGTTGATGATAACGCGAATGGAATCCTTGAGGCCATGACAATCGCCACCCCAACCAAGAAAGTGGTTATCGGGCGTTGGGATTGCGCTTAAAGTGACAAGGGTACCACTGCTATAGTCTTCAGTGCAATCCGTACCGCAATGGATACCGGTTTGCTCACTGGTGACCAAGCCTTTGCCGATAATCTTGAGCGTTAGCGTGTAGTTGATAGGATGAGATTGTGAAGCCGGTAATAACGCAAAGTTTGCCATGCAATTAACGCTTTGGTTCATGACCCTAATCATTGTAGGGCTGATACCCTGACAATCACCACTCCAACCGGTAAAGTAGCTATCCGCATCCGGGATCGCTGTTAAGGTGATGACGGTGTCGCGGCTATAGTCCTGTGTACAATCTGTACCGCAATCAATACCGGCTGGGGTAGTGTTCACCTGGCCCTCACCTGTACCAATGGTGTTGAGCGTCAGCCTGTAACTAGACTGAGGTGCAGGGCGGATTGTATTAATATTAAAGGTTGCTGTACAGGCCATATCGGCCGTCAGGGTAATCAACTCAGAGCAGTTATCGCCGCGCCAACCGGCAAAAGTTGAACCCGTCTCTGGGGTTGCTGTCAAACTCACCTGACTGCCATCGGTGTAGCTGGCCGTGCAATCACTGCCACACTCAATGCCAATCGGTGTACTGCTCACTTGACCGAGGCCACTCCCCGCTTTATTGAGTGTCAGCGTATAGCTCGATGAAGGCGAGGAGGATGACGGCTGCGATTCCGGCTGCAATTCGGTGTTAAAAATGGCCGTGCAATCCATGTCCGCTTCAATCGTAAATGAATTGGAACACTTATCGCCGCGCCAACCGGCAAAGTTTGAACCCGTTTCTGGGGTTGCTGTCAAACTCACCTGAATACCATCGGTGTAGCTGGCCGTGCAATCACTGCCACAGTCAATGCCAATCGGTGTACTGCTCACTTGACCGAGGCCAGTCCCCGCTTTATTGAGTGTCAGCGTATAGTTTGATGATGGCGAAGAGGACAGTGTTTCTGTGTTAAAGAGGGCTGTGCAATCCATATCACCTTCAATCGTAAACGACTTGGAACACTTATCGCCGCGCCAACCGGCAAAGCTTGAACCCGTCTCTGGGGTTGCGGTCAAACTCACCTGACTGCCATCGGTATAGCTTGCTGTGCAATCACTGCCACAGTCAATGCCAGTTGCTGTACTACTCACTTGACCGAGGCCTGTACCCGCTTTATTGAGTTTCAAGGTATAACGTGGTAGGGCCTTATCAAAGATAGCCGTGCAATTCATATCGGCCATGATAGTGAACGAGTTGGCACAATGCTCACCCTCCCAACCGACAAAGCTTGATCCCGTAGCCGGTGTGACAGTTAAAGTGATTTCAGTGTCGCTGGTATAATATTGCAGGCAATCGGAACCACACTCTATACCAGCCGGTTCACTACTGACTGTACCCCTCCCCGTTCCCGCTTTTTCGAGCGCCAGCTTATAACTCACAGTAGGCGGTAAAGAGGGAGGCGAGGAGGGAGGAGGGGGGGGAGGAGGTGGAGGAGGGGGAGGAGGAGCGGGTGGGGGAGCGGGTATGATGTTAAAAGTGGCCGTGCAACTTTGCTCCGCATTGAGGGTAACAGAAGTTGAGGCGTGACTACCACTGCAAGCACCAGTCCAGCCCTCAAAGGTTGAACCACTCTGAGCAGAAGCCGTTAACGTCACTACCGCGTCACGGGCATAGCTTGCCCCGCATTGTGTACCACAATGAATGCCAGTTGGCTGACTACTGATCTCACCACTGCCACTGCCGGGTTTACTGATCGTCAAGGTATAGCTATCGGGTAACCGATCAAAAAGTGCTGTGCAAGTCTTATCCTCTGTGATCAGAAAAGTATCCGAACATCCGCTACCGATCCATCCGGTAAAAGCAGAATGAGAATCAGGCGTTGTCGTCATTTTGATCGAAGCTGCATAAAGATACTGTTCCGTGCAACGGCTACCACAATCAATGCCAGTCCCCAATCCTATCGGCGCAGTCACCGTACCTTGACCATTACCCGATGTGCTGAGCGTCAAAACCAAAGGGGTAGATTGTGGCAAAGGCGTTCCCGCAGTTGTCGTGAGCATTTTAGACGAAAACGGTTGCAGCGTTAGACTACCCGTCACCTCATTGCCCTCTAAATCAAAATAGGTCATCGTACCTTGCAAGTTGAAGGTTTTAGGCTGATCTGTCGTATTGATGAATAGCCCAGATTGTTGAGTCGCATCGTTCTGAGTAGCCTGCACAGGTTTTAAAACCACATTGTCTAACCAATAGGTTTTGGCATCATGTTCTTGCGTTATAAAAATCAGTTTACCAGAATCCGTCGTAACGGGTGATTGAAAAAACCACTTATAGTCTTGACGATTTGAGTCGTAGGCGAAAAATCTTTCTTGCAAAATCGAAGTCTTACCCGATTCGACTTGGTTAATTCTCAGTTTAAGGCTTCCAAAACCACTCCCAATCACGCTAAAGCTCAACTGATACCACTGATTTTCAACTAAAGCCACTTTTTGAGGAATCACCTTAGCTTCTTGATCTTTAAAAACAACTTTTAAACTGCCCCCATCCATTTGGGGCTGATTAGGATCAAAAGAAGTGGGATTGCTCCACTTGGCAGTCGTGTTATCAAAAGTCGATCCCCCCCAATTTGAACTGTCCGCATCAAAAGTCGAATTGGCAATTAAATTGGCACCCATATTGGAAACAGCGTATTCCTCAAAATGTAAACCGCACCATTTTGAATTTTTATCATAAGCCGGAAAGGCTTGTTGCCAGTGTCCTAAAGAATAGATTTTCGCATCTCTGACAAAAATCGCTTCTGATGAGGGATTACAGTAAGAGTTGTTTTCAAACAGCGCATGATTGGTGTCATTGCTCAATTTGACACCGTATTGTTCAGGATGAAGCGAGTAAATAATGTTATTTTCCACAACATTATTGTACGATTTTTTGCTGCCGTAGATATCTTCGATAACAATCTGATTTTTATTATTGTAAATCAAATTGTTACGAACGGTGGTATTGATAAACGAATTAAGGCGAATACCTTGATGTTGATTATTGGCCACCGTGTTGCCTTCAATCACATTATCCTTGAAAGTGTTATCGGCCCCGATACCCATGCCATAAGCATGATGATGCGAACAAGGGTTCTTATTAAGATTACCACATCCGTTTGATTCATCAACATTACCAACCGATTCAAGCAAGATATTACCTCGGATAATATTGCCATCTGAACCGATGTGAATCGCACCACCATCGTTAAGCTGCAATAAGGACTTGCGAATCACATTATTTTCAACCTGATGATGACCTTCAGCCTTAAGGTAAATACCAGACCAACCGGTGTTTTCGATAGTGTTTTGCCTGATGGTATAAGCTTTACCAAACGCGATAATGCCCAGACCATTGTAAACACCATCATATCTGACACCATAAGCGGGATACATGGCGGTATTGGTAATCTTGTTTTTTTCAATGACACTGTCTTTCACATCAAATCCGGTTGATGCCAGCAGTAATATGCCGATATTGAATTGATGATCAAAAGTGTTGTTTTGAATTAAGACATCAGCGCTATTCCAGATCATCACACCAGTCACATTGTGGTCAAAATAACAGTTTTTAAGCGTCACATTATCAGAGCCAGAAATCTTAAAACCATTTACCGTAAAATGACGAAAGGTGATATTTTCGATCACAGCATGATGCTTTTCGTTACTGATACTCATCCCAATTTGATAGGTTGAACCTTCTATCAATAAGGTATTGGGATCAACACCGCTAGGCGGATAAAAATAGACTTTTTGAGCTGTCGCATCGTAGTACCATTCGCCAGCCTGATCTAATTCTTCCAATTTCCCGTCTAAAAAATAACCCCATTCTGGCAATTGTTCTCCCAAACCGGTGGCCGTGATTTTACCCTTTTGGGCAACATAACCCGTGACTTCACGCACCTTATAAGTCCAACTGTAATCTCTGATGCGTAATGTCGCCCCTTTCCAATAACCATCAGCCTTACCATAAGCCGCTAACTGAGGATCAGTAAAAGCATCAGTCCCAGCACCCGCGCCCACTTGAAGCCAGTTTTTATCTGCGGGAGAAGCCACATTAGGATAACGGGCAATCGTCATCAATTTACCATTAACAAACAGTTGTTCAATGGTATTCTCATTACCCTTATCATCCTCTTGAATGAAAGAAGACACATCGGCCTCATAAACATTTGAACCGAGCGCAGAATGCGTTGTAGCTGTCCAAGCCGTGATTTGAACGCTACCAGCAATAACCGGCCGATCGCCACTGCCGTAAGCCCCAATGGTGAGCCCAGTTGGCGCGCCTTTAAAACTAATCGCACCCCGAAAAACCTCACCCTGCTTAAAGAGAATAGTGGCATTATCTTCAAAGATCAGCTCATTGAGTTTAGCCACGGTTTGCCACGGCGTGGCTTCAGAAGTGCCCTCATTGCTATCGTCTCCACCCAAACTGGAAACATAATAAGTGGCACTGAGTACATCATCAGGCCGCAGCAAAGCGAGCCCAATCAAAAACAAGACTTGTATAAATTTATAAGACATATCGATCCTCTCCTTTATTATCATTAAGTGGCTGGCACCACAAAGCGACAAATAGCATTAAAATACAATTCATCCGAAAGCGGATTTCCGTTTCGGGGTTAAATGAATCGTTGGGCATGGATCATTGAGAATGGTTCTTTAGGCAGGATTTGGTCAGTGGGAATTAGTCAGTGGGCCTTAATTTGATACACAACAATTTGAATTGCGAACCCATTCCCCATCCCCTCTTCGCAATGACACAAAACCAACGCGACTATATCAGTTATCAGTTATCAGTTATCAGTTATCAGTTACCCCTTATCAAGACATTGATAGGCTTGATATTGAGTAATGTCTAAGGCTAACCAATTTATCTGAAACTATAGGCATCTAGCACACACTGGTTTAAGTGTTGGAGGAAACAACTGTTGTTTGATTTCTATCTAAATCTAGGTATATATACTCATATGAGTAGAATTTAATCTCAAATTAATTTGACCACTTGAAAAAATAATGAATGATCCCAACTATGCCGCAATTGGGTTAGGTTAACCCAATGCGAGAAAAGTTTTCTCGTACTGACCTTTGGATTTAGAGGGTTGGTAAATTGGTGTTCAAACTTCTTGATTGAGTTTGAAGGTCAATTTGACCATAAGGGACTTCCTTTCAAGATTTACAGAGGTTAGTTGTACAAAACGACTTTTGTCGGATTGCGTACCAATGGTTGGGACTGCTCAACC